>NZ_DASRTS010000035.1:0-124090 GCF_035655815.1 Lysobacter sp. | reverse complement strand
AAGCCCGCCGCAGCGCCCGCTCCGGCCAAGGCCGCGGAGCCGCCGCGCGCCGAACCGGCCGCGCCGTCGCAGCAGGTCAAGGCCGCCGAGACCGGCACCAAGGTCGAGCCGGTGGTAGTGCCGCAGCAGCCCGACCGCATCGCCCAGGCGTCCATCGATGCGTCGCGCCCCGGTACCGATCCGGAAGCGATGCCGCCACGCACTCCGCCGGTGAGCTTCGACGCCGACGAACTGATGCCGGACAAGGTGCCCTATGCCAGCCCGGCGGTGCGCCTGTTCGCACGCGAGCTGGGCGTCGACCTGTCGCAGGTGAGCGGCAGCGAACGCGGCGGCCGCATCGGCAAGGAAGACGTGCAGAAGTTCGTCAAGTCGGTGATGGAGGGCGGCGCGGCCGTCTCCGCCGCCGCACCGGTCGCCGGCGGTGGTGGTGGCCTGAACCTGCTGCCGTGGCCCAAGGTCGACTTCGCCAAGTTCGGCGAGATCGAGACCAAGCCGCTCTCGCGCATCCAGAAGATCTCCGGCGCCAACCTCGCGCGCAACTGGGCGATGATCCCGCACGTCACGCAGCACGACGATGCCGACATCACCGACCTGGAAGAACTGCGCGTCGCGCTCAACAAGGAAAACGAGAAGAGTGGCGTCAAGCTGACGATGCTCGCCTTCCTGATGAAGGCCTCGGTCACGGCGCTGAAGAAGTACCCGGCGTTCAACGCCTCGCTGGACGGCAGCGGCGAGAACCTGGTGCTCAAGAAGTATTTCCACATCGGCTTCGCCGCCGACACGCCCAATGGCCTCGTCGTTCCCGTCGTGCGCGACGTGGACCGCAAGGGCGTGCTGGAGATCGCGCAGGAAACGTCCGAACTGGCCAGGAAGGCGCGCGACGGCAAGCTCGGCCCGGCCGACATGAGCGGCGGCTGCTTCTCGATCAGCTCGCTCGGCGGCATCGGCGGCACCAAGTTCACGCCGATCGTCAACGCGCCGGAAGTGGCGATCCTGGGCGTGTCCAAGTCCGCGATCCGTCCGGTCTGGGACGGCAAGCAGTTCGCGCCGCGCCTGATCCTGCCGCTGTCGCTGAGCTACGACCATCGCGTCATCGACGGTGCGCTGGCCGCGCGTTTCACCGCGCACCTGGCGCAGTTGCTGGGCGACATGCGGCGCGTGCTGCTGTGAGTGCACGCGCGCTGGGCCTGGCGGCGGCCGTGCTGCTGGCGCAGGCGTGGGCGATGCCTTCGGCGCGTGCCGACGATGAGGCATGCAGACTCGATCTCGGCCGCGGCTGGCCGCCCGCGACCGAAAACTACGGCACGGCGGTGGAACAACTGTTTTTTGCCGGCGCTCGCCCGGCGCTCAGCCTGACCCGCCTGCCGGCGCAGCGCGTCGAGAGCGGGGTGCAGTTGATCGCCGGCGAAGGCGAGGGCGACTGGACGCTGCGTTACACCGTGGCGGACGAGCGCATCGACGTGTGGAGCGGCGGCAAGCGCGAATTGCGCGTGGGCCAGCAGCCCGAGGTCGTGCAGGTGCCCATGCCCGCAGCACTGGCGCGCCGCGTGCTGGCCGACTGGCAGCGCGTGCTCGGCACGCAGGTGCCGGCCGAGCGCAGCGCCGAATTCCATGACGGCGAAGTGCTGCTGTTCGTCGTCGCCGACCCGGCCGGCGGCGAGCCGCTGCGCTTCAGCGGACTGCAGCCCGGTTGCGGCCCCGCTACGGCGCTGATGGAACAGCTCGACCTGATGATCGAGGCCACCGACGACAGCGACGAGAAGCGCTTCAAGCGCTGGCGCGAACTCGAAGAATCGCTGGACCAACTGGAACAATCGCTGGCCGGCAACGCCGGCTGAGACGCAGGAGACTTGCCTGATGGCAACCATTGAAGTCAAGGTACCGGACATCGGCGATTACGACGGCGTGCCGGTGATCGAGCTGCTGGTCGCGGTCGGCGACACGGTGAAGAAGGACCAGGGCTTGGTCACGCTGGAATCGGACAAGGCGACGATGGAAGTCCCGTCGTCGGCCGAAGGCGTGGTCAAGGAGATCAAGGTCAAGATCGGCGACAAGGTCGCCGAGGGCGCCGTCATCGCCATCCTGGAAGGCGCCGGCGAAGCCGGTGGCGCTACGCCCGCGCCCGCCAAGGCCGAAGCGCCAGCAACCCCGGCCGCCGCGGAGTCCAAGCCCCCAGTCGCCCCGTCCCCTGCGGCGCCGCCCGCGCAGGCGCCCAAGCCCGCGCTCGGCACGGGTCGCCAGGCCGACATCGAATGCCGCATCGTCGTGCTCGGTGCAGGTCCCGGTGGCTACACCGCCGCGTTCCGCGCTGCAGACCTCGGCCTCGACACGGTGCTGGTGGAACGCTACGCCACGCTCGGCGGCGTCTGCCTCAACGTCGGCTGCATCCCGTCCAAGGCGCTGCTGCACGCGGCTGCGCTGATCGACGAGGCGTCGCATTCGGCCGACATCGGCATCGATTTCGGCAAGCCCAGGCTAGACCTCGACAAGCTGCGCGACTTCAAGCAGAACAAGGTCGTCGGCCAGTTCACCAAGGGCCTGGCCGGCATGGCCAAGCAGCGCAAGGTTCGCACGGTGCAGGGCGTGGGCCGGTTCGTCTCGCCCAACGAGCTGGAGATCACCGGCGACGACGGCAAGACGCAACTGTTGCGTTTCGAGCAGTGCATCATCGCGGCCGGCTCGCAGGCGGTGAAGCTGCCGAACTTCCCGTGGGACGACCCGCGCATCATGGATTCGACCGATGCGCTGGAGCTGCAGGAGGTTCCGAAGAAGCTGCTCGTCGTCGGCGGCGGCATCATCGGCCTGGAAATGGCCACGGTGTACCGCGCGCTGGGCAGCGAGGTGACGGTGGTCGAGTTCATGGACCAGCTGATGCCCGGCGCCGACAAGGACCTGATCAAGCCGCTCGCCGACCGCCTGAAGAAGCAGGGCGTCGCGGTGCACCTGAAGACCAAGGCCGCCAAGGTCGAGGCGTCGAAGAAGGGCATCACCGTGTCGTTCGAAGCCGCCGATGCGGGCGCGACGCCGGCGATCGAGTCGGGTACGTGGGACCGCGTGCTCGTCGCGGTGGGTCGCTCGCCCAACGGCAACAAGATCGACGCCGACAAGGCCGGCGTGCAGGTCACCGAACGCGGCTTCATTCCGGTGGACCGGCAGATGCGCACGAACGTGCCGCACATCTTCGCCATCGGCGACCTGGTCGGCCAGCCGATGCTCGCGCACAAGGCCACGCATGAAGGCAAGCTCGCGGCCGAAGTCGCCGCCGGCGAGAAGCGCGAGTGGGTCGCGCGCGTGGTGCCGTCGGTCGCCTATACCGATCCGGAAGTGGCATGGGTCGGCGTAACCGAGACCGAAGCCAAGGCCAAGGGCCTGCACGTGGGCGTAGGCAAGTTCCCGTGGGCCGCGTCGGCGCGCGCCGTCGGCATCGGTCGTGGCGAAGGCTTCACCAAGCTGATCTTCGACGAGAAGACGCACCGCATCATCGGCGGCGCCATCGTCGGCGTGCATGCGGGCGACCTCATCTCCGAGATCGCGCTGGCCATCGAGATGGGGGCCGAAGCGGGCGATATCGGCCACACCATCCATCCGCACCCGACGCTGGGCGAGACGGTGGGCATGGCGGCCGAGGTGTACGAAGGCACCATCACCGACCTGTACATCCCGAAGAAGAAGTAAGCGGTCGGGGCTAGCGGTTCAACGAAACAGGCGCGGTCACCCGCGCCTGTTTCCGTTTGCGCGTCAGAACGAGAACGACACGCCCGCGGTCGGCCCCTTGAAGCGGTGGTCCAGTCCGAAAGCGCCATCGCGGCCGCTGCGCTCGGCATCGAGCTTGAACCAGTCGTAGCCGACGAAGACGCCGAGCGCTGGCGTGAAGCGGTACTCGACCGCCGCGTTGGCGCGGCTGATCGTTCCGTCGTAATCGCCGAAGTCGCCCCAGTCGGCGTCCAGGTACTGGCCCTGCACGTTGATCAGCCAGCGATCGGTCGGCGTGATCGTGAAGCGCGCGCCGACGACGGGCGCATAGCCGTCTTCGCTCTCGCTGTCGCGGAAACGGTTCTCGCCGGCCTCGGCCAGCAGCGTGCCGTCGAGCTTGGCCCACTCTGCACCGATCTGCAAACCGAGTTCGAACTGGCCGGTGTCGACCACTGCGTAGTCGTACATCAGGCTGGCCAACGTGAATTCGATCTCCGCACGCGCGAAGCTTCCGGCCGGCAGCGTGATGTCGTCGTACGACAGCGCATCATCCAGCGTCGCCGTCTGTTCCTTGTCGTACTGGAAGTAGTCGAAGACCAGGCGCTGGCGGTCGCTGAAGCGGAACACGCCGTCGATGCGCGGCGAGATCTCGTCGCTGCCCAGGTCGAATTCCTGGCTGTAGCGAAGATCCTGTCCCATGAAATTGGTGCGCGCACTGAGCGTGCTGGTCGCTTCGGCGTCCATCGCGCCCACGCGTAAGGTGAAACGATCGTCCTGCTGTGCATGGGCCTGGCCGGCCACGCACGCGGCCATGATCGCCGCGGCAAGTCCAAATCCGCGGCAGTGGTGTCGCAAGTCCATCATCAGTCCACTCCATTGAGTTGCATCCGGGGGAGCTTCAACGGATGCCCGATGGACGATGCAGCGAAGGTGAAAAACGCTGTGCAACGGCTTGCCCGTGATGGCGCACTGCGGAAACCGTGGATCCCATCACGCAAAATCGCGCGACGTTCACGGTGCCGGAAAGGCGAAGCCCCGGCACATGGCCGGGGCTTCCGGGGACCCACCGCTGCTTGCCGTTGACGAGGAGAGAGGTGCGCCGGCGGGCAACCGAGAGGTGGGACCGGGGGATATCGAAAAGGTTCCGCCGGGTTGCTCCCGGATCAGGCTGCCATCGCAGCCTGATCGGGCGGAGTCGCAGCGCGGCGGGCGCGGCGCGCCTCGATGCGCTTCCAGACCTTCTCGTGGAAGTGGAAGGCCACCGTGTTGCAGGCCGGCTCGACCAGAGCCAGTGCACCGCCGACCCAGACGCTGCCCGTCATCAGGTAGCCGATGGTGAAGGCCACGCTGAAGTGGACGGCGGCGAAGCTGAGGGTCTTGGCCATGGGGCACCTCCGAAGATGAGATCGATTCTCATTATGGGGATGCGCGAAGCCGAGTCCAATCGAATGTCCGACCGGATGCGATTGATGGAATCTATCCATCCGAACTTGTCGCATCCTCCACCCCGGTCCTGTTCAGGGGCCGGTTCGTGACCAGCGCCGGTTGCCCGGACTTAAGGCGACCTTTATACTTTTGCGGCTCTACCGGGCGCTTTGCGCCTACCCCAGACCGACGAGTCCCGCGTGCACGATCCTCTGTCCGCAGGTCGCCGGCTGGCGTCGCGCGCGACTGCCTGGCAGGCCGGCGCGGCAGCGCTGGTCGCGCTGGCCTTCCTCCCCCTCGGGGCGCCTTCGGCGCTGGCGGCGGCGGTCGGCGGCGGTGCGGTGGTCGCGGGAGGCGTGGTGGCGGCCCTCATGGCGCTTGGCGGCGGCATCCAGCCGGCGGGCATGGCGATGGGAAGGCTGCTGGCCGGGGTGATGTTGAAGTGGGTGGTGGTGTTCGCAGTTTTAACGCTCGGCCTGGCCGGGTTCAAGCTGCCACCGTTGCCGATGCTGGTGGGAGTGCTGGCGGCAACGCTCGCGTTCGTGCTGGCCAATCTTTTGAAACGATAAGGTGTCTTTCGTGAGCGAACAGACCGGTTCGGGCGGCCTGAACGAATACATCCAGCATCACCTCCAGCAGAACACCATCGAAGTGTTCGGCGGAGCGTTCCATATCGACACCTGGGCGGTGTCGCTGGTGCTCGGCCTCATCTTCATCGCTTGGTTCGCGTTCTTCGCGCGCAAGGCCACGTCCGGCGTTCCGGGCAAGGGCCAGGCCTTCGTGGAGCTGATCCTGGAGTTCATCGACGGCCAGGTGAAGGACAGCTTCCACGGCGACCGTCGCTCGATCACGCCACTGGCGCTGACGATCTTCGTGTGGGTCGTGCTGATGAACACGATGGACCTGCTGCCGCTCGACGCGCCGTATACGGCAGTCAAGCTCGCAGCCGGTGCCGAGGTGGCGCATCACACCTACTTCCGCTGGGTCCCGACCGCCGACCTCAACACCACGCTGGCCATGTCGGTGGTGGTGTTCTTCCTGATCCTCGGCCACTCGATCAAGGCCAAGGGCGGCTTCGGTTTCGGCAAGGAGCTGCTGACCGCGCCGTTCCATGCGCACGGCGTCGGCGCCAAGGTCGCGCTCGCTCCGGCCAACCTCGGTCTCAACGTCATCGAGTACCTGGTCAAGCCGGTCAGCCTGGCGATGCGACTGTTCGGCAACATGTACGGCGGCGAGCTGGTCTTCATGCTCATCGCCGGCCTGCTGGGCGGCGGCCTGCTGATGTTCGTGCCGGGCGTGTTCTTCAACATCGCCTGGGCCCTGTTCCACATCCTGATCGTGCTGCTGCAGGCCTTCATTTTCATGATCCTCACCGTCGTCTACATCGCCGGCGCGTACGAGAGTCACTGAGCCCGCGCCAGACGACGACGTTCCACCGCTTTCGTTTCACCCTTCCAGCTTCACCCTTCCGTTAGTTGTCCAAACCAAACGTTTCAGTAGGAGAAAACCATGGAATTCATCGCCAGTGTGCAGGGCCTGACCGCGATCGCGATCGGCATGATGGTCGGCCTCGGCGCGATCGGTGCGTGCCTCGGCATCGCGCTGATGGGCTCGAAGTTCCTTGAGTCGGCTGCCCGTCAGCCGGAACTGGTTCCGATGCTGCAGGGCCGCATGTTCCTGCTGGCCGGCCTGATCGACGCGGCGTTCATCATCGCGCTGGCCGTCGGCCTGCTGTTCGCCTTCGGCAACCCGCTGCTGGGCGAAGTCAAGAACGCCGCTGCCGCCGTCGGCGCCGCGCAGTAATCGCCGTAAAAGCAACCGTTGAGCCGTCCGGCCATTCCGGGCGGCTCTCCCGGGCATAAGCCCGAAAAACGCGTTCCATCGGAGCTGTCATGAATCTCAACATGACCTTCTTCGGCCAGATGATCACGTTCATCGTGCTCATCTGGTTCACGATGAAGTTCATTTGGCCGCCGCTGAACAAGGCGATCGAAGAACGTCAACAAAAGATTGCCGAGGGTCTGGCCGCTGCCGAGCAGAGCCAGAAGAACCTGGCACAGGCCCAGCAGAGCGTCGATGCCGAGCTGCGCGCCGCGCGCACCAAGGCCAACGAGATCATCGAGCAGGCGCACCAGCGCGCCAATCAGATCGTCGACCAGGCCAAGAACGACGCGATCGCCGAAGCCAACCGCCAGAAGGCGGCGGCCGAAGCCGAGATCGCCGCGGCGTCCAACCGTGCCCGCGAGGAACTGCGCAAGCAGGTGTCCACGCTGGCCGTGTCCGGCGCCGAGAAGCTGCTCAAGCGCGAAATCGATGCCAACGCCCACAAGGCGCTGCTCGACGAGCTGGCGGCCCAGCTTTGACCCGCACGCCTCGAGCGGAATGATCTGAGATGACCCAGGCCCTGACCCTCGCCCGTCCGTACGCCCGTGCCGCTTTCGCGCTGTCGCGCGAGGGTGGCCGCACCGCCGCGTGGTCGCAGGCGCTCGCGTTCGCGTCCCGCGTGGCCGCCGATCCGCAGGCGCAGGCGCTGCTCGGCCACCCGCTGCTCAACCCGGCCGATGCGGTCGGGCTGCTGGCGCCGGACGGTGCGGACGAAGCCTTCACCCGCTTCCTCGGCCTGCTGGCCGACAACCGCCGCCTTGAGCTGCTGCCCGAGATCACCGGCCTGTTCGAAGATCTGCGCGCCGAAGCCGAGCGCGTGGTCAAGGCCAGGGTCACCGCCGCCAGCGAACTCCCGGGCGCGGAACTGGAAGCGATCAAGGCCGCACTGAAGAAGCGTTTCGGCCGTGAGGTCGAGATCGAGACGGCGGTCGATGCCTCGCTGATCGGCGGCGCCGTGATCGACGCGGGCGACGTGGTCATCGACGGCTCGCTGAAGGGCAAGCTCGAGCGCCTGCAGTCGACGCTCTCGCAATAACGAATTCATCTGCAAATTCCGGCTGCGGTCGGATCAAGGGACATACCCATGGCAACCACCACGCTCAACCCGTCCGAAATCAGTGAACTGATCAAGACCCGCATCGAGAAGGTCAAGCTGACCGCCGAAGCGCGCAACGAAGGCACCGTCACTTCGGTGTCGGACGGCATCGTGCGCATCTACGGCCTTGCCGACGTGATGCAGGGCGAAATGATCGAGCTGCCGAACAGCACCTACGCGCTGGCGCTGAACCTGGAGCGCGACTCGGTCGGCGCCGTGGTCCTGGGTGACTACGAGCACCTGCGCGAGGGTGACGTGGCCAAGACGACCGGCCGCATCCTCGAAGTGCCGGTCGGCCGCGAGCTGCTGGGCCGCGTCGTGAACGCGCTGGGCGAGCCCATCGACGGCAAGGGCCCGATCGGCGCCTCGCTGACCGCGCCGGTGGAGCGCGTTGCCCCGGGCGTGATCTGGCGCAAGTCGGTCGACCAGCCCGTCCAGACCGGCTACAAGTCGGTCGACTCGATGATCCCGATCGGCCGCGGCCAGCGCGAGCTGATCATCGGCGACCGCCAGACCGGCAAGACCGCGATGGCGATCGACGCCGTGATCAACCAGAAGGGCACGGGCATCAAGTGCGTGTACGTGGCGATCGGCCAGAAGGCCTCGACCGTCGCGAACATCGTGCGCAAGCTCGAAGAGAACGGTGCCCTGGCGCACACCATCGTCGTCGCCGCCACCGCGTCCGAGTCGGCTGCCATGCAGTACATCTCGGCCTACGCCGGTTGCACGATGGGCGAGTACTTCATGGACCGCGGCGAAGACGCCCTGATCGTATACGACGACCTGTCCAAGCAGGCCGTGGCGTACCGCCAGATCTCGCTGCTGCTCAAGCGTCCGCCGGGTCGCGAAGCCTACCCGGGCGACGTGTTCTACCTGCACTCGCGCCTGCTCGAGCGCGCCGCGCGCGTGTCGGAGGAGTACGTCGAGAAGTTCACCAACGGTGAAGTGAAGGGCAAGACCGGTTCGCTGACGGCGCTGCCGATCATCGAAACCCAGGCCGGCGACGTGTCCGCGTTCGTGCCGACCAACGTGATCTCGATCACCGACGGCCAGATCTTCCTGGAAACCGACCTGTTCAACGCCGGCATCCGTCCGGCCGTGAACGCCGGCATCTCGGTGTCGCGCGTTGGTGGCGCCGCCCAGACCAAGATCATCAAGAAGCTGTCGGGCGGCATCCGCATCGCGCTCGCCCAGTACCGCGAGCTGGCTGCGTTCGCGCAGTTCGCCTCGGACCTGGACGAAGCCACCCGCAAGCAGCTCGAGCGCGGCCAGCGCGTCACCGAGCTGATGAAGCAGAAGCAGTACGCGCCGATGCCGATCTCGCTGGAAGCGTTGTCGATCTACGCCGTCAACGAGGGTTATCTCGACGACGTGCCGGTCAACAAGATCCTGGCGTTCGAAGAGGGCCTGCACGCCCACTTCACCAACACCCAGGGCGAGCTGCTCAACACGATCAACAGCACCGGCAACTGGAACGACGAGATCGAGGCGACCTTCAAGAAGGGCATCGCCGAGTTCAAGCAGACGGGTACCTGGTAAGCCGGGAATCGAGTAACGAGGGTCGGCAATCGCAGAAGCAAGGCGCTCCTCACGATTCCCCACTCCCGATTCCCCATTCCCGAAGCGAGCGAAGCGAGTAGAGCATGGCAGGCGGACGCGAAATCAAATCCAAGATCAAGAGCGTGCAGAACACCCGCAAGGTGACGCGCGCGCTCGAGATGGTCTCGGCTTCCAAGATCCGCAAGGCGCAGGACCGCATGAAGGTCTCGCGTCCGTATGCGCGCGTGATGAAGCAGGTGATCGGGCATCTGGCGCAGGCCAATTCCGACTACCAGCATCCGTACCTGGTCGAGCGCCAGGACGTGAAGCGCGTCGGCTACATCATCGTCTCGTCCGACCGCGGGTTGGCCGGGGGCCTCAACAACAACCTGTTCCGCAAGCTGCTGGTCGAGTTCCGCAAGTGGCACGAGCAGGGCGTCGAGATCGACGTGGTCACCATCGGCCAGAAGGCCTCGGTGTTCTTCCGTCGCATCAAGGTCAACATGGTCGGTTCGGTCACGCACCTGGGTGACCAGCCCAAGCTCGAGCAGCTGGTCGGCGTGATCAAGGTGATGCTGGACGGCTACAGCGCCGGCAACTTGGACCGCGTGTTCGTCTGCTACAACGACTTCGTCAACACGATGACCCAGCGCGCGGCGTTCGACCAGCTGCTGCCGCTGCCGCCGGCGGAGACGCAGGTCGCCAAGCACGACTGGGACTACATCTACGAACCCGATGCCGCGACCGTGCTGGAGCACGTGCTCAACCGCTACGTCGAGTCGCTGGTGTACCAGGCGGTGCTGGAGAACGTCGCCTCCGAGCATGCCGCGCGCATGGTCGCGATGAAGGCCGCCTCCGACAACGCCACCAAGCTGATCGGCACCCTGAACCTGGTCTACAACAAGGCCCGCCAGGCGGCGATCACGCAGGAAATCTCGGAAATCGTCGGCGGCGCCGCGGCGGTGTGATGCGAGTCCCTCGCAAGAGCCCGCACATCCATGTGCGGACTTTTCAAGAAAACCATCGGCGACCCGGTCGCTAAAGAATTCAAGAGTCCAGAGGTCCTAAACATGAGTCAGGGCAAGATCGTTCAGATCATCGGCGCCGTCGTCGACGTCGAGTTCCCGCGCGAGTCCGTGCCGAAGGTGTACGACGCGCTGAAGGTCGACAACACCGCCATCACGCTCGAAGTCCAGCAGCAGCTCGGTGACGGCGTCGTCCGCACCATCGCCCTGGGCTCGACCGACGGCCTGAAGCGCAACCTGGTCGCCACCAACACCGGCCGTGCGATCGCGGTTCCGGTCGGCGCCGGCACGCTGGGCCGCATCATGGACGTGCTGGGCAACGCCATCGACGAAGCCGGCCCGGTGCAGGCGTCCGACCATTGGGAGATCCATCGCGCGGCCCCGACGTACGAAGACCAGTCCTCGGCCAACGAGCTGCTGGAAACCGGCATCAAGGTCATCGACCTGAT
Source organism: Lysobacter sp. (assembly GCF_035655815.1). Taxonomy (NCBI): domain Bacteria; kingdom Pseudomonadati; phylum Pseudomonadota; class Gammaproteobacteria; order Lysobacterales; family Lysobacteraceae; genus Lysobacter; species Lysobacter sp. The sequence goes on along the minus strand of NZ_DASRTS010000035.1, from coordinate 112,979 downwards.
GTGCCCGTTCGCGAAGGGCGGCAAGGTCGGCCTGTTCGGCGGCGCCGGCGTCGGCAAGACCGTCAACATGATGGAACTGATCAACAACATCGCCAAGGCGCACTCGGGCCTGTCCGTGTTCGCCGGCGTGGGCGAGCGTACCCGCGAGGGCAACGACTTCTACCACGAGATGAAGGACTCCAACGTCCTCGACAAGGTGGCGATGGTGTACGGCCAGATGAACGAGCCGCCGGGCAACCGCCTGCGCGTCGCGCTGACCGGCCTGACCATGGCCGAGTACTTCCGCGACGAGAAGGACGCGTCGGGCAAGGGCCGTGACGTGCTGCTGTTCGTCGACAACATCTACCGCTACACGCTGGCCGGTACCGAAGTGTCCGCGCTGCTGGGCCGCATGCCGTCGGCGGTGGGTTATCAGCCGACGCTGGCCGAGGAAATGGGCGTCCTGCAGGAGCGCATCACCTCGACCAAGACCGGTTCGATCACCTCGATCCAGGCCGTGTACGTGCCGGCGGACGACCTGACCGACCCGTCGCCGGCGACGACCTTCGCCCACCTCGACGCCACCGTCGTGCTGTCGCGTAACATCGCCTCGCTCGGCATCTATCCGGCCGTCGACCCGCTGGACTCGACCTCGCGCCAGCTCGATCCGAACGTGATCGGCCTGGAGCACTACGAAGTCGCGCGCAAGGTCCAGGCCACGCTCCAGAAGTACAAGGAACTGAAGGACATCATCGCGATCCTGGGCATGGACGAGCTGTCGGAAGAAGACAAGCAGGCCGTGTCGCGCGCCCGCAAGATCGAGCGCTTCTTCAGCCAGCCCTTCCACGTGGCGGAAGTCTTCACCGGTTCGCCGGGCAAGTACGTGTCGCTGAAGGACACCATCCGCGGCTTCAAGGGCATCGTCGAAGGCGAGTACGACCACCTGCCGGAGCAGGCGTTCTACATGGTCGGCGGCATCGAGGAAGCGGTCGAGAAGGCCAAGAAGATCACGGGCTGATGCCCGCGATCTTCGGATTCGGGAATAGAGAATCGTAAGGGCGGTAATCGGTCCGGAGACCGGGAACATTCAAGCGACCAAGGCGTCGCTCTGACCATTCCCGATTCCCGACTCCCGATTCCCGCCTCGCGACAGCGAGGCACTAAATGAGCACTATCCGTTGCGACATCGTCAGCGCCGAGCAGGAAATCTTCCACGGCGAGGCCGAGCTGGTGGTCGCCACCGGTGAGATCGGCGAACTCGGCATCGCGCCGAAGCACGCGCCGCTGATCACCCGCCTGAAGCCGGGCAAGGTCGTGGTGACCCTGCCGGGCGGCGAGCAGCTGGACTTCGCGATCTCCGGCGGCATCCTCGAGGTGCAGCCGACCGTCGTCACCGTGCTGGCCGACACGGCCGTGCGCGCGCAGGACATCGACGAAGCCGCCGTCCGCGCCGCCAAGGAAGAGGCCGAGCGGATCCTGTCCAAGAAGGATCCGAAGATGAGTATGGAAGAAGCCCAGGCCCAGCTGGCCATGAGCATCGCCCAGCTCAGCGCGCTGGAGCGCCTGCGCAAGAACATGAAGCACTGATCCCGATCCGGGATCGCCAGAACGCCGGCCACAGGGCCGGCGTTTTTGTTTGTCGTGGGCTCACGGCCGATGTAGCGACGCTCAACGCTCGACCGTCGCGACGAGCGCGCCCTAGCGCCGGTACACCCAGTGCCGCGAGAGCAGGAAGCCGGCCGCGCTCAGCGCCAGGTCGATCGCGGGCTTGGCCAGCCAGGCCCACTGCAGGCCGATGGCGTCGTCGATGTGGGCCAGCGACCAGGTGCTAACGGCGGTGGTGGCCAGCCACATCAACAGGAAACGGCCGAACTGGCGGCGGCCTACGGTGGTGTCGTCGCCGGCGAAAGTGAAGCGGCCGTTGAGCCAGAAGCCCAGTACCGCGCCGCTGACGCGGCCGATGACGTTGGCGGGCTCGACCGCCAGTCCCAGCGCACTCAGCGTGACGAACACCGCCCAGTCCACCAGCAACTGCAGCAGGCCGATGACGATGTAGCTGCCGCCCTGGCGGAGCACCGGCGAGTTCGAGATGCGCTTGAGCATGGGGCGGATTCTAGACGCGCGGTGGTTGGTACGACGTTGATGCGGTGAACGTGGCTTCAGCTTCCGTGGTCGCGATCCACACGTCGCCGCGCGTCGCCGTTGCTAAGATTCCGCGGGGTTGCCCATCGGGCAGGACAGGATCACCGCATGAACCAGCTGCACGTCGTCATCCTCGCCGCGGGCGAGGGCAAGCGCATGAAGTCGGCCACCGCCAAGGTGCTGCAGAAGGTCGCCGGTCGGCCGATGCTCGCGCACGTGATCGACACCGCGCGGCAGCTGGGTGCGGCCGGCATCCACGTGGTGTACGGGCACGGCGGTGAGCAGGTGCGCGCGGCGTTCGCCGACCAGACGGATCTGCACTGGACCGAGCAGGAACAGCGGCTGGGGACCGGCCATGCGGTGCAGCAGGCCATGCCCGCGGTGCCGGTCGATGCGCGGGTGCTGGTGCTGTACGGCGACGTTCCGCTGATCACCGCGCAGACGCTGCAGCGCCTGCTTGCCGCGGACGGACGCATCGCCGTGCTGGTGGCCGACCTGGAGAACCCGACCGGCTACGGCCGCATCGTGCGCGATCCGCAGGGCCGCGTCGGCCGCATCGTCGAGCACAAGGACGCCACCGACGAGCAACGCGAGATCCGCACGGTCAACACCGGCATCCTGGTCGCCGATGGCGAAGCGCTGCGCCGCTGGCTGCAGCGCCTGGGCAACGACAACGCACAGGGCGAGTACTACCTCACCGACGTCTTCGCGTCGGCGGCGGAAGAATTCAACGCCGCGGAAATGGTGCACGTGGAAGATCCGCTGGAGGTCGAAGGCGCCAACGACCCGTGGCAGCTGGCGCAGCTGGAGCGCGCCTACCAGCGCCGCGCCGCGCGCGAGTTGTGCCTGCAGGGCGCACGCATAATCGACCCGTCCCGCTACGACCAGCGCGGCAGCGTGAGCGTCGGCCGTGATGTCGAGATCGACGTCGACGTGGTGCTGGAAGGCAAGGTCGAACTGGGCGACGGCGTGCGCATCGGGCCGTTCTGCCGGCTCAAGGACGTGAAGCTCGGGCCCGGCACCGAGGTGCGCGCGCATTGCGACCTGGACGGCGTCATCGTCGAAGGCGCGGCGCAGATCGGGCCGTACTCGCGCCTGCGTCCCGGTACCGTGCTGGCCGACGGCGTGCATGTCGGCAACTTCGTCGAGACCAAGAACGCGCGGATCGGCGTCACCAGCAAGGCCAACCACCTCACCTACCTCGGCGACACCATCATCGGTGCCGGCGTCAACGTCGGTGCGGGCACGATCACCTGCAACTACGATGGCGTGAACAAGTCCACGACCACGATCGAGGACGGCGCGTTCATCGGCTCCAACTCGTCGCTGGTGGCGCCGGTGACCATCGGCAGCGGCGCGACGATCGCCGCCGGTTCGGTGATCACGCGCAATGCGCCTGAAGACAAGCTCACGCTGGCGCGCGCCCGCCAGACCACCGTCGACGGATGGCAGCGTCCGAAGAAGAAATGAGCGGCTGCTCGATCCGTGGCGCGCACGTCGATGACGCCGCGGCGCTGATCGACATCGAGCGGCGTGCCTCGGCACTGCTGCAGGGACACCCGGCGCATGCGCTGTTCTCCGCGCACACGTTGCCGGCGGACATCCATGCCGCAGCCGCCGACGCGGGCCGATCGTTCGTGGCGACGCTGCAGGGACAGCCAGTTGGCTATGCGCTGTACGCGCGTGTCGACGACACTGCGCACCTGCTGCAGATGGACGTGGATCCCGCTTTCGGACGACGCGGCATCGGACGCGCGCTGCTCGAACACGCATGCAATGCGGCTGCAGCCGATGGCCTGCGCCAGATGACGCTCACCACGCTCAACGACGTGCCGTGGAACGCGCGCTTCTACGCGAGTGCGGGCTTTGTCACGCTGGCCGAACACGAATGGACGCCGCACCTGCGCGGCGTGATCGCGGAAGAACGCGCGCTGGGTTTCCCGATGCAGCTGCGCGTGGCGATGGCGCGGCGGCTCGCAGCGGTGTCCTGACTCAGGCAGCGGGCAGCGTCAGGCTCACGCACAGGCCGCCGCCGCTGCGGTTGAGCAGCGCGATGCGGCCGCCGTGCGCCTCGATGATCTCGCGCGTCAGCGCAAGCCCCAGGCCGGTGCCGTTGCGCTTGGTCGAATAGAACGGAAGCAGCGCGTTGGCGAGTACCGCATCGTTCATGCCGCTGCCGCGATCGAGGATCTCCAGCCGCCACGTGTCCGGCATGCGCCGCAACGTCATCGTCACGTCCTCGGCGGGCGAGCCGGACTCGTGCGCGTTCTTGAGCAGGTTCAGCAGCGCCTGTTCCAGCTGCGCCACGTCGATGCGCACCACGTCGTCGCCCACGCGGTGCTCGTAGAGGAACGGCACCTGTTCGCGCAGCCGGCCGATGAAGCGCGACCACGGCACCGGCTCCAGGCGCGGCGAGGGCAGCTTGGCGAAGCGCGCGTAGTCGCGGATGAAGCCTTCCAGGTGTCGTGCGCGCTCTTCGATGGTCGCCAGCGCGGTGGGCAGCCGGTCGAGCTGGCCACGGCGCAATAGTTCTGCACCCGAGTGCGCAAGCGAGGCGATAGGCGCCAGCGAGTTGTTGAGCTCATGGCTGATCACGCGGATCACCTTCTTCCAGGTCTGCACTTCCTGCCGCCGCAGCTCGGCGGTCAGCGTGCGCAGCAGCACGAGTTCGTGATGGCGTCCGTTGAGTCGAAAGCGGCGACGGGCGAGGTGATAGACCTCTTCGTTGTCCTCACTGCCCACGCTGAACATGCCGTCGCCACCGCGGTCGATGGCCTCGCGCAGTTCGTCGGGCGCGCGCTCGAGAATGTCGGCGAACGTCAGCCCTTCCAGTCGCCGTCCATCGCCCAGCATCTTGCGCGCCGCCAGGTTGCTGTGGACGACGTGATCGCCCGGATCGATCAGCAGCATCGCCACCGGCGTGTTCTGCACCATGGTGTCGAGCAGCAGTTCGCGTTGCACCAGCGTCAGGCGCTGCTCGCGCAGTGCTTCGCTCAGGCGGTTGTGGGCCTCCACCAGTTCGCCCAGTTCGCCACGGGCAGGCCACGCGAGGCTGAAGCTGAAGTCGCCGTCGCGATAGCTCGCCACTGTGCCGGCCAGCGCGCGGAACAGCGAGTTCATCGGCGCGAACGCGCGGCGCACGTGATAGAGCAGCAACGGCAGCACGAGCGCGACCGTCAGCAGGCCGGCCTGCCAGGCCGGCAGCAGCGTCGACAGCCACAGCGCCAGGGCGACGGCGAGCGCCACGTACACCAGCGCTAGGGTGCCGAAGACGAGGCTCAGTGGCAGACGGCGCAATCGCTTCATGACGTCACTCGCGGCGGATGCCCAGGCGCTCGAGGCGGCGGTACAGCGCCTGCCGCGACAGGCCCAGCTCGTGCGCGGCCTGTGCGAGCACGCCGCCGGCGCGTTCCAAGGCCGCCTCGATGGTGGCGCGGTCGGGCTCGTCGGCATTGTTCGACGCGGCCGCAAGTGCACCGGTGGACGAAGAAGGCAGGCCAAGGTCTGCCGCTTCGATCACGGTATCGCGCGCCAGCAGCGCCGCGCGCTGGATCGTGTTGCGCAGTTCGCGCACGTTGCCCGGCCACGCGTGCTGGCGCAGTGCGCGTTCGGCCTCGTCGGTCAGGCTCTTGCCCGAAGGCAGGAAGTGCCGCGCGATCGGCACGATGTCGTCCGGGCGCTGCGCCAGTGGCGGCACGCGCACCTCGATGGCGTTGAGCCGGTAGTACAGGTCTTCGCGGAAGCGGCCTTCGGCGATCAGCGCGGGCAGGTCGGCATTGGTCGCGCTGATCACGCGCACCTTCACCTGTCGCTCGCGATTGCCGCCCAGTCGCTCGAAACGTCCGGTTTCGAGCACGCGCAGCAGCTTGATCTGCCCCGCCGGCGGCAGCGTGCCGATCTCGTCGAGGAACAGCGTGCCGCCATCGGCGGCCTCGAACTTGCCCTCGCGCGCACGCGTCGCGCCGGTGTACGCGCCGGCTTCCGCGCCGAACAGTTCGGCCTCGATCAGCTCGCTGGGAAGCGCACCGCAGTTGAGCGCGACGAACGGGCCGCCGCGCACCTGCGAATTCGCATGCACGATCTGCGCGAACTTCTCCTTGCCCGCGCCATTGGGTCCGGTGATCAGCACCGGCAGGTCGGACGCTGCCACGCGCGTGGCCAGCGTCAGCGCGGCTTCGGTCGCCGGATCGGCGAACACCAGCCCGCACAGTTCGTAATCGCCGAGCAGCGTGTCGCGGCGGCGACGTTCCTGCCCGCGGTGGCGGTCGAGCTCGCGCCGCGTTTCGGACAGCTCGATGAGGTTGTTGACCGCGGCGAGCAGCTTGCGGTCGTCCCACGGCTTGGCCAGGTAATCCGCGGCACCGGCCTTCACCAGGTCGACCGCGGCCTCCAGGTGCGTCCACGCGGTCAGCAGGATCACCGGCAGGTCGGGGTGGCGCGCGCGGATCGACTTGAACAGCTCCACGCCTTCCTCGCCGGAGGTGGTGTCGGCCTGGAAGTTCATGTCCTGCACGACCAGGTCGACCGGATTGCGCTCCAGCTCCGCCAGTCCGTCTTCCGGCGTGGACGCGGTGCGCGTGTCGATGTCGTGCAGCGAGAACAGCGTGTCCAGCGCCGTCGCAACGGCCGGGTTGTCGTCGATGATCAGTACCGTGGGCATCCAGTGTCTCGCAGGTTCGCGTCCAACCGGCGCGCGCGGGGGCCGGCGTGCGGCGGGGCGATCAGCCCGCGCCGCACGTGCGTGCAAGGGTACGACGGAGCGACCTCAGGCGCTGCGGGTCGCCACCGCAGGCGGAACCGCCGCCGCGCGGCGGGCCGGGCCGAACACCGCGACCTGGCCCAGCAGCCACAGCGCGACCGCGCCGAGTGGCAGGTACCACGCCGGCAGGCGCGGCAGCTCGTAGGTGCTCATCAGCAGCTGGTTGATGCCGTACGCGCCGATCATGCCGATCACGATGCCCACCGTGGCCAGCAGGAAGTTCTCGGTCTGGAAGTAACGCAGCACCTGCCCGCGCGTGGCGCCCAGTGCGCGCCGCACGCCGATCTGCCGCGTACGCTGCTGCACCCAGAAGCTGGCCAGGCCGACGATGCCCAGCGCGGTCACCACCAGCAGCGCGACGATCACCGCCACCAGCAGCCAGGCCATGCTGCGGTCCTGGCGGTAGTAGGTCTCCATGACCTCGGTGAAGCTGCCCTGGCGCAGGATGATGCGCGCCGCACTGGTGCGTTCCAGTGCCGCCACCGCGGCCTTGGTGACCTCGTCGCGACGTTCCGGCGTGGTGCGCAGCGCGAAGCGGCCCATGGTGACGTTGCTCACCGGCAGGAGGATCGAGTAGTAGCTCTGCGTCGGACCGCCGTTGTCGTTGGGGCGCACCAGCCGCTCGACCACGCCGACCACGCGATGCGGACTGTCGTCCTGGTTCCAGGCGTAGATGTTCCTGCCGATCGCGCTTTCGCCGGGGAACAGCTTCTGCGCGACCTCGCGGGTGATGATCGCCGCGGGAATGCGAAGGTTGGAGTTGGGCTTGTTCAGCGCTTCCCAGTCGACGTACTCGTCGGCGGTGAAGTCGCGCCCTTCGACCAGATTCAGGCCGAACGTCCTGATCAGGTTCTCGCCCAGGTACACGGAGCTGCTGAGGTTGGGCATGGGCTGGTCGGGCGCCAGGCTGATCGAGCTGTTCCACGACGAGTTGTCGAACGGCAGGTGGTTGGTGCTGCTGACGGATATCACGCCCGGAATGGCGCGCAGCGCGGCCACGTCGCGACGGACCAGTTCGTCGGCGTTCTCGTCCTCGCCGATGCCGGTGATGTTGACGCGCACGACCTCCGACTCGGCCAGGCCGGTCGGGCGGTGCATGCGTTCGAGGCGCTGGCCGATCAGGAACACGGCGTTGCAGATGATCGCGCAGGTCAGCGCGATCTCCATCACGATCAGCGCCGCGGCGGTCTTGTGGCGGCTGAGCGTGGAAATGATGGGGCGGATGTCCACGGAGAATCTCCCGGAAGAAGGACGCGACGCGGTCGCGTCACTGGCTCTTGAGCTGGATGGCCGGCGTCACCTGCATGGCGCGCCACGCGGGCAGCAGCCCGGCGAGCACGCTGGCGACGATGGCGAGCACGAAGGTGGTCAGCAGCATCGGCAGATCCATGTGCGCCAGCTCGGCGTAGCCGGCCGGCTGCTGGCGCACCGCCCACAGGCCCAGCCACGCCAGCGCGAGGCCCGCGATGCCGCCGACCAGGCCGATCATTCCCGCCTCGACCAGGAACTGCGCGAAGATCTCGCGACGCGAAGCACCCAGGGCGCGACGCACGCCGATCTCGGACGAGCGCCGCAGGAACTTCGCCAGCAGCAGGCCGACCGTGTTGAGCAGGCACACCAGCAGGAAGCCCAGCGCGAGCCACATCTGCAGGCGCACGTCGCCGGGCACCGCGTTCTGCTCGTCCAGCCATTCCATCACGCTGTGCAGGCGCACGTTGGTCGGACGCTCGTAGCGGCCGGCGGCACGCTGCTGGTCGGAGTAGTTCATCAGGTACTGCTTGTACGCGGCGACCTTGTCGGCGCTGTCCAGCTGCACCCAGTACTGCAGCCAGGTGCACGGAGCGTTGAGCGCGCGCGAGCCTTGCTCGTCGTTGCCCGAGTCGCCCCAGCAATTGATGTTGCCCGAGGTGCCCAGGTTCAGCACCAGCGACGTCTGGAACGGCACGAACACCTGCTCCACTTCGGTGAAGCGGTCGTTGGTGAGGTCGTAGAACTTCGGCACCGGCCGCCAGTCGTCCAGCACGCCGACGATGCGGAACGAGGTCTTGTCGGCGACCAGCGTACGGCCGACGCTGTCGGCGCCGCCGAACAGCTTGTCGTTGAGCGCCTTGGAGATCACCGCCACGTTGGCGCGCGCCTCGTCCTCGCCGGCGGTCCAGCCGTTGCCGTAGCGGAACGGCACGTCGAACATGCGGAAGAAGTCCGCCGAGGTGTAGCGCGCTTCGGCATGGAAGGGCGGCGTCTTGCCGTCCTGCGGCTGCACCGCCATGTTGCCGCCGCTCATCACCGCCTGCAGGTCGCCGCGCTTGTCGCGCAGCAGGGCCTCGGCGTCGAAGCGGCTCATCTGCTCTTCGGGTTCGTCGCCGGGCGTGAAGCCATCCATGCCGCGCGGTTCCAGGCGCGGGTAGAACAGCTGGCCGCTCTTGTGCGGGATGGGATCGCCCGCCAGCACGTAGAAGACGGTGAGCGTGGTCATGCTGGCGCCGATGCCCAGCGCGATGGCCATCACCATCAGCAGGGTCAGCACCTTGTTGCGCCTGAAGCTGCGCAGGGCCAGATCGAGGTAGTAGGCGAACATGCGCAGTCCTCAGGCGATGGGGTTGGACTCTGCGGCTTCGGCAAGCTTGCGCGCGCGCATCAGGCTCGACTCCACCGAAAGATCGGTCGCCATGCCGTCGACGATATGCACGTTGCGCTGCGCGCGTGCGGCCAGTTCGGGATCGTGGGTCACCATCACGATCGTCGTGCCCTGCGCGTTGATCTCCTCCAGCAGCTCCATCACGCCGCGCGCCATCTGCGAGTCGAGGTTGCCGGTGGGCTCGTCGGCGAGCAGCAGGCGCGGGCTGCCGGCCAGCGCGCGTGCGATCGCCGCGCGCTGCTGCTGGCCGCCCGACAGTTCGGTGGGGTAGTGCTTCATGCGCGAACCCAGGCCGACCTTGGCCAGCGCGTCCTCGATGCGCTGGCGGCGCTCGGACGCGGACATGCCGCGGTAGCGCAGCGGCACGTCGACGTTGTCGAACAGGTTGAGGTCGGGGATCAGGTTGAAGCTCTGGAAGATGAAACCGATCTTGCGGTTGCGCAGGCGCGAGCGCGCGTCGTCGGACAGGTTCCTCACGTCCTCGCCGTCGAGCTGGTAGGTGCCACTGGTGAACGTCTCCAGCAGGCCGGCGATGTTGAGGAAGGTGGTCTTGCCCGAACCGGACGGACCGGTGACGGCGACGAACTCGCCTTCGCGCACGTGCAGGTCCAGCGAACGCAACGCGTGGGTTTCGACGAGTTCGGTCCGGTAGACCTTGGAGACGGTTTGCATCAGCAGCATGGCGGGTTCCTTGGATGGCGTGGTCGGTGCAGGTCTTGTCGGGCTCGTCATTCCCGCGAAGGCGGGAATCCACGGACCGTTGCCCCGGAGAGAGAGAGCAGGAGCAACGTCCATGGATTCCCGCCTTGGCGGGAGCACGAGGTACGGCGTGGCACGGCTGCCGCCATCAGCGCACGCGGAACGACGGCAGCTGGCGGGCGGTGGCGTATGCGCGACGCGGCCACGGCGCGCGCGACTTCGCTTCGGCGGTATTGGCCGCTTCCGTGGCGCCGGCGTCGAAGCCGACCAGCTCGTGCAGACGCAGTGGGACGGCGTCGGCGAGGTCCTGCGCGGACCACTGCAGGTCGAACGGGAACACGCTGTTGAGAAACACGCCGTTTAGAAACACACGATCGGTACTCATGATCATTCTCCCGAGATTCGGATGCGTTCGGCGTCGCCGAACAGGTCGGAGCCGGAGACCACGACGCGGTCGCCGGGTTGCAGGCCGCCGAGCACTTCGACGGCACTGAGGCTGCTGGCACCGGTGCGGATCGGACGCTTCACCGCGACGTTGCCGTCCATGACATAGGCACTGTGGCCGCCGCCCTGTTCGAGGAACGGGCCGCGGTCGACCATCAGCACGTTGCGGCGCGTGTCCAGCACGATGCGCGCGGACAGGCGCTGGTTCTGGCGCAGGCCGGGCGGCTGCTTGTCAGTGAAGCGCAGCCGGCTGGTGACCTCGCCGTTGACCACTTCCGGCGAGACGGCCGCGACCTGCGCCGCGTACGGCTGCCCGGTGCCGCTGGTGATCTGCGCCGGCATGCCGATGCCCAGGTCGCGCGCGAAGCTTTCCGGCACCTTGATCTCGACCTCGAACTCGGTGAGGTCCACCACGCTCAGCACCGCGCCGTTGGCGGCGACGCTGGCGCGCTGCGCCACCTGCACCTGGCCCACCTGGCCGTCGAACGGTGCGCGCAGCGTCAGCGCATCCACCTGGCGGCGCATCTCGTCGACCAGCGCGGCCTGACGCTGCGCCAGCAGCGTCTTGTTGCGCGCGTCCAGGCGCGCGCCACGGCCCTGCAGGTCGGCGTCGCGGCGGGCGTGCTCCAGGCCGATATCGGTCTTCTTCAGCTCGTCCTGCGCCTTGGCCAGTTCGATCTGCGACACCGCGCCGCCGTCGAAACCGCGCTGCTGGCGTTCCAGGTCGCGCAGCGCAGCGGTGCGGTCGATTTCTGCCTGGTTGAGCGTCTTCAGCGCGTTCGAGCTGGACAGCTGTGCGTCGAGTTCGGCGCGGCTGGCTTCGGCTTGCAGGCCGGCGAGGGTGGATTCCTCCTGCACCAGCTTGCTGCGCAGCTCCGGGCTGTCGATCTCGGCCAGCACCTGGCCCTTCTTCACCGCGTCGCCAGCGACGACCTTCAGCGTGACCGTGCCGCTGGCGATGGCGTACAGCACCGGGTTGTTGGCGGCGATGACGCGGCCGTCGGCGGCGATGTCGCGGACCAGATCGCCGCGCTTGACCTCGGCGATGCGCACCCGGGAGCTGTCGAGCGAACGTGCGCCGGCGCTCCACCCCGAGGCCAGCCAGCCCACCGCGACCACCACCGCCAGGCCCGCACCGCCCGCGATCAGCCAGCGCCGGTGCCGGCGCAGCGGGGTGGGGGAGGAGGCGACCGGGCGGTCCTGGCCGGAGGTGTCGCGGATGCTCATGTGCGGCGGGCTCGTAGGGTTCTGCTTCAGGTGAAGCACAAGGCGTGCCAACACTTATGTGCATGTTTTAGAAGGATTTTCAGGTGTCCGCAGTGTCCGTCCGGACGCTTGCGACGTCCGCGCGGACGACCGGTCGCTCACCGCCATCCCGTTAAACTGGGCGCCTTGCCGACAGGAGTGACACTGCATGTGCGGAATCGTTGGAGCGATCGCCAATCGCGACGTGGTACCGGTGCTGATCGAAGGCCTCAAGCGCCTGGAGTACCGCGGTTACGACTCCGCGGGCATCGCGGTGCTGGACGGTGACGACATCCGCCGCGTGCGCCGCACCGGCCGCGTTTCCGAGATGGAGAACGCCGCCCAGGCCGAGCACTTCAACGCCGCGCTGGGCATCGGCCACACGCGCTGGGCCACGCACGGCGGCGTGACAGAGGCCAATGCCCACCCGCACGTGAGCTTCGGCGAGCTGGCCGTGGTGCACAACGGCATCATCGAGAACCACGACGAGCAGCGCGAGCACCTCAAGGCGCTCGGCTACAGCTTCGAATCGCAGACCGACACCGAAGTCATCGCGCACCTGATCCACCACCACCAGTCGCAGGGCGCCGATCTGCTCGCTGCCGTGCAGCAGGCCGTGCGCGAACTGGTCGGCGCATACGCCATCGCGGTGGTCAGCAAGCGCGAGCCCGGCCGCCTCATCGCCGCACGCATGGGCTGCCCGCTGCTGGTCGGCCTGGGCGAAGGCGAGAACTTCGTCGCCAGCGACGTGTCGGCGATCGTGCAGGCCACGCGCCAGGTGATCTTCCTGGAAGAAGGCGACACCGCCGAAGTCACCCGCGAAGGCGTGCGTGTGTTCGATGCCGGCGGTGCGCTGGCGCAGCGCGACGTGCACATGTCGGACGTGTCGCTGGCCTCGCTGGAGCTGGGCCCGTACCGCCACTTCATGCAGAAGGAAATCCACGAGCAGCCGCGCGCGATCGCCGACACCATCGAGGCCGTGATGGATCGCAACGCCTTCTCGCCGGCAGTATTCGGTGCGGATGCCGAGGACGTGCTGCGCGAGGTGGAAGGCGTGCAGATCCTGGCCTGCGGTACCAGTTACTACGCCGGCCTCACCGCGCGTTACTGGATCGAGGCGATCACCGGCCTGCCGTGCGCGGTGGAGATCGCCAGCGAATACCGCTACCGCAAGGCGGTGGCCAACCCGAAGCACCTCATCGTCACGATCAGCCAGTCGGGCGAGACGCTCGACACGATGGAAGCGCTGAAGTACGCCAAGTCGCTGGGCCACGACAAGACGCTGTCCATCTGCAACGTGCCCGAGAGCGCGATCCCGCGCGCCAGCCGCCTGGTCTATTACACGCGCGCCGGCGCCGAGATCGGCGTGGCCTCCACCAAGGCCTTCACCACGCAGCTGGTCGCTCTGTTCACGCTGTCGGCGACGCTGGCCAAGCTGCACGGCCGCCTGTCGGTGGAGAAGGAGTCCGAGTACCTCGACGCGCTGCGTTGCCTGCCCGGCAGCGTGCAGCACGCGCTGAACCTGGAGCCGCAGATCACCGCATGGGCCGAGCGCTTCGCGCCGAAGCAGCACGCGCTGTTCCTCGGCCGCGGCGTGCACTATCCGATCGCGCTGGAAGGCGCGCTCAAGCTCAAGGAAATCTCCTACATCCACGCCGAGGCGTATCCGGCGGGCGAGCTCAAGCACGGCCCGCTCGCGCTGGTCGATGCGGCGATGCCGGTGGTGGTGATCGCGCCGAACGACAGCCTGCTGGAGAAGGTGAAGTCCAACATGCAGGAAGTCCGCGCGCGCGGCGGGGAGCTGTTCGTGTTCACCGACGAGGACAGCCAGTTCGGCCCGTCCGAAGGCGTGCACGTGATCCGCGCCCCGCGCCACGTCGGCGTGCTCTCTCCGGTGGTGCACGCGATCCCGGTGCAGCTGCTGGCCTATCACGCCGCACTCGCCCGCGGCACCGACGTCGACAAGCCGCGCAACCTGGCCAAGTCGGTGACGGTGGAGTAAGCGCCCGAGAGGCGCGGTCGCCGATGTACAGGAGTTGGTGCAGCCGCGTCACGGTTGTGGCAGCTCGATGCGGCAGGGCAGCGCCAGGCAGCCGCTTCTGTTGCAGGCCCGGCTGGCCCGGTTTTCCGAGCCGCTGCGCACCTGCGCCAAACCGTTACTTTCTGACCCATGCCGGGCACCGGGCTCGCACACGCGAGCCCGGTTGGTCGAAATGTGTGCCGCGGACAAGGCGTTGTTGCTTGCCGAGGCGGGAAGCGGAGCGGTCGTTGCTATGCAACTGCCTGACAGCTACGACAGAATCGGCTGCGGTTCGATCAGGGAAGATTGGTATGAGTCACTCGAAGATTGCTGGCCTGACGCTCGCCGCGCTGCTCGCCGGTTGCGCCACCAGTCCCGCGCCATTGGCCGACGCGGCTTGGATCGACCCGGGGCAAGCCGTGTTGCGCGCCGCAGCCGCGCCGCACGAGGGCGTCAGGGGAGTGTTCGCCATGACCGTCAAGGCGACGGGGCGCACCGACAAGGTCCACCTGAATTCGGAAATCGACTACCGGGACCCGCGCAATCTCTCCGTGGCTGTCCTGCAGGAAGCAGCCGCGCAGCTTGAACAGCAGTTGGGTGCTCCGCCGGAGATCGCGCTCAAGGGCAAACGGATACTCGTTACCGGCACTGCGCGGCGTACCCGCATCGACTTCATGGTCGGAAACAGGCCCAGCGGGAAGTACTACTACCAGACGCACGTTCGCGTAAGCCGGGCGTCGCAGATACAGGTTTTGTAAGCACGTAGGGGGCAACGGCGTCGCCCCCCGAACGTGCCGTGTGGTGCTTTCGTTGACGTGCCACTGCTCATGCGCAGTGAGGGCCTTGACCGACGCAGGCGACGGTCACTCCCGCGGCACGCGCACCATCCGGTCCATCAGGTGCTCCACCGCATCGGTCACGTGTGTGCAGCGGCCCAGGTGGATCGGCGAGGTCTGGATGATCGAGCTGCGCTTGGCGGTGAGCCAGTGGAAGCGCGCGCGCTGCGGCAGCAGGCCGATGGGGCCGCTGCCGGGGCCGCCCGCGCAGATCGCCTCGATGGCGGACAGATGCCGGCGCACCGTGTCCAGGTCGATGGAGGGATCGAGTGCGCGCAGCCGCGCTTCGTCGATCTCGATGCGGGCCTCGAGGAACTTCGCCGCGGGGCAGGAGAGGATCACGCCGACGTTGACGAACTCCTCGCGCTCCACGCGCGGTACCACGCGGATAACCGCGTAGTCGTAGGTGTCGCGGCTGCGGGTCGGTTCAGGCGCGTGCACAGACGGCCTCCTCGACGAAGCGCTGGCGATGCGCCAGCCGTTGCATGAAGTGCTCGACGTACGCGGCGCGATGCGCGCCGGGGTCCTGCGGCGTGTCGATGCCGACGAGCCATGCTTCCGGCACCTGCGCGAGGATCGCCTCGAACGTGTCGCGCGACAGGCGTGATACCAGGCGCGCATCCGCGCCGGCGATGTCGTCGGCCTGCGGCAGCAGCACGTGTTCGCGGATCATCGGGAAGGCACTGTCGGCGTGGCTGGGCGTGCCGTCCCAGCCGTGGTGGAAATACAGCGCCGCGCCGTGATCGATCAGCCACGGCTTGCGATGCCAGACCAGCAGGTTCGGATTGCGGAAGCTGCGGTCGACGTTGCTGACGAAGGCGTCGAACCAGACGATCTCGGACGCGAGCGCCGCGGGCACCTGTTCGGCGACGGGATCGAAGTTGATCGCGCCGGGCAGGTAATCCAGCGCGAGGTTGAGCCCGTCGCTGGCGCGGATCAGTTCCTGGATCTCGGGATCGGGCTCGGTGCGGGCGAGTTCGGCTTCCAGCTCGACGAAGACCAGCTCCGGAATCGGCAGGCCGAGCGCGCGCGCGATCTCGCCGGCCACCAGTTCGGCGACGAGCGCCTTCGGGCCCTGGCCGGCGCCGCGGAACTTGAGTACGTAAAGCCCGTCGTCATCGGCTTCGATGACGGCGGGCAGTGAGCCGCCTTCGCGCAGCGGCGTGACGTAGCGAGTGGCTTGGACGGTGCGCAGGGCCATGGATCGCGGCGAGTGAGAGCCGCGACAGGTTACCTGCATCGCCCCGCGAATGCGTGCGTATCGCTGCGCGGCTCAGCGACGATCGGCCTTGCGCGCGGGTTCCGCGCCGGGAGCACCGGGCGTGGCGTCGCGCTGGCGGCCTCCGCTGAAGCCTTTCCAGTCCTTCTCGCCCTTCTTGGTATTGCGGTCGCCGGAGCTGTGCTCGTACTCGCGCTGCGATTTGCCGGCGGAAGCCGGATCGGTCTCGACGTGGCGTCGGGCCATGGCGTTGCCCCTCTGCATGGACGTGCGTCCAAGCCTGCACAAGCGATTGCGAACATCGCGTGTGCATTGCGTGCAGATGCCGCTACCAGGTGTCCTCGAGCATGCGCGGGCGGCTCGCCAGCCAGCCGCCGTACAGCAGCGCCAGCAGGCACAGCGCGAGGAACGCGAACGGCAACGCCCAGCCGTGCGCCACGTCGTGCAGCCAGCCGAACAGCAGCGGGCCCAAGCAGCTCAGGCTGTAGCCCACGCCCTGCACGAAGCCCGACAGACGCGACGAACCCCCCGGCGTCCGGGTGCGCAGGTTGATCAGCGTGAGCGACAGCGGGAACGTGCTGGGCCCCAGGCCGAGCAGCGCGACCCACAGCAGCGGCGCGGCCATCGGCGCGGTCAGCAGGCCGGCGAAGGCGGCCAGGTACGCGACTCCACAGGCAACGACGATCGGGAACGGATTGGCGATGCGCACCGCCAGCGCCGGCAGCGCGATCGCACTGAGCAGGCCCATCGTCGAGAACAGCGCGACCATGCTGCCGCCCAGCGCCGGACTGCCACCGGCCTCGACCAGCAGCTTCGGCAGCCACGTGAACATCGAGTAGGTCGTCAGCGAGGTCATGCCGAACATCAGCGTCAGGCCCCACGCCACCGGCGAACGCCACACGCGGCCGTTGGCGCGCGGTGCGTCGAGTTCGGGCGCGGCGTCGTCGGCCGTTACCGCGCGGTCGTGTGCGCGCGCCAGCAGCTTGGCCTCGCGCGACTGGCCGAAGCGCTCCATCCACAGCACGCCGATCCACGGCAACGCCGCAGCGGCGGCGACCAGCGACCACGCACCCAGCGACACGCGCCAGCCGGCGGCCTGCGCGATCGGCACGGCGAGCAGCGCCGGCAGGATGGTGCCCAGCTGCAGCACGGTGATGTAGAGCGTGCTGACCGTGCCGACGCGGTCGCCGAAATAGCGCTTCACCAGCGGTGGCAGCACCACGTTGCCCATGCCCATGCCCGACAGCGCCACCGCCGAGGTCAGCAGCAGCATCGACGTGTCGCCGACGAAGGCGCGCGCCAGTAGGCCGAGCGCGGCCAGCGCCATCGACAGCAGCGCGGTGCGTTCCAGGCCGAGCCGGTGCGCGATGGCCGGCGTGATCACGCCGAACAGCGCGAACGCCGCCGTCGGCACCATGCCGAGCACACCGGTCATGGTGGATCCGAAGCCGAACGTCTGGCCCAGGCTGTCGAGCAGCGGCGTCAGCGACGTTACGGCCGTGCGCAGGTTAAACGCCGACATCGCGATGCCGATGAGCACCAGCGCGCGGTCGCGCCACAGGGGGCGCGCGATCGGGATGGCTGCGGTGCTGTTGGCGTTCATCGGGAAATCCGGAGCGGCCCGCGCATGGCGGGCGAAGAAGGTCGGGGGACGAGTGCCGCGACGGAGTCGTCATGCAGCAGGCAAGGTGCACAGTGTGCGGGAGTGCCGGCAACGGGGCCACCCGCGATCCGGCAACACTGGGTTCCACGCGATGTGCAATGCGGCTGCGCGCGCCTTCACGCCGGGCTCATCGCGCGCGTTCTTTGCCGGACGTGGCGCTTCAGTCGCGCGCGCCGGAGGTGTCGATGCTCACCACCACCGACATGCCAGGACGCAGCCGTGCCGCGAGCGGCTGCCGGTCGTCGATGGACACCTTCACCGGAATGCGCTGGGCGATCTTCACGAAGTTGCCGGTGGCGTTGTCCGCGGGCAGCACGCTGAACTCCGAGCCCGTTGCCGGCGAGATCTCCTCGACGCGGCCATGCAGGCGTGCGCCGCCCAGCGCATCGACGGTGAACGACACCGGCTGGCCGATGCGTACGCGGGCCATCTGCGTTTCCTTCATGTTGGCGATCACCCACATGCGGTCGGGCACCAGCGCCATCAGTTGCGTACCGGGATTGACGAACGCACCCACGCGAACTGCGACCTGGCCGAGCTGGCCATCGCGCGGCGCGTGGATCTTCGTGTTCTCCAGGTCGATCTGCGCCAGGCGGATCGCGGCCTGCGCGTTGGCCACCGCCGCTTCGAGCGCGCCCACGTTCACCGCCACGCTCTGCACGTTCTGCCGCGCGATCTCGGCGCCGGCCTGCGCCTGCGCGACGCCGGCCTGCGCCTGCGTCCGCGCGGCGATAGCCTGGTCGCGGTCCGCCTGCGAGAGCAGTTGTTGCGCGACCAGCGGTTCGATGCGTCGCAGGTCGGCGGCGGTCTTCTGCGCCTGCGCCTGCGCATCGCGGATCGAGGCTTCGCCCTGCAGCACCTGCGCCTGCGCGCTGCGCCGCTGCTGCGCGGCGTTGTCGAGCGCCGCCTGCTGGCTCTGCAGCTGCGCCTGCGCCTGCTGAAGGCGCTGGCGATAGATGCGGTCGTCGATCTGCACCAGCAGCTGGCCGCGGCGCACACGCTGGAAATCCTGCACCGGCACCGCGGTGATGTAGCCGGCCAGCTGCGGCGCGATGATCGTCACCTGCCCGCGCACGGTGGCGTTCTCGGTGCTCTGGATGTCGCTGCGGAACGGCGGCAGTCGCCATGCGTACAGCACCACCACCACGCCGATCAGGGCCACCATCGCAAAGGCGGCCATCTGCCAGCGCCGGCGGCGCTGGCGGGCTTGCGAAGCTGCGGGCGTGGCGTCGGGGGCGGGATTGTTCATGAGGCGGGCGAAGGCGTGGGGGCGGTCGCGGCGGCGGCCAGCCGGTCGCGCCTCGCCAGTTGCAGGCGATGCACCAGCATCCACGCCATGGTCAGCAGCGCGATGGCGGCGATCGCCAGGAAGACATCGTTGTAGGCCAGCACGTTGGCTTCGCGTGAAGCCGCCGCGCCCAGTGCGCGCACGCCCTGAGCGTTGCGCAGCGCGGGGTCGGCGATGGCCTGCGAGTACGCCGAGGCGCCGGCCTGCACGCGGGCGGCCACCAGCGGATCCTGCAGCGTCAGGTGCTCCACCAGCTGGCTGGAGTGGTATTTCTCGCGCACGGTCTGGAACGTGCCCAGCGCGGCGGTGCCGATCAGCCCGCCCAGGTTCTGCGCCATGCCGAACAGCACCACGAAGGTGATCAGGTTGCGCGGCTGTCCGATCACGCGGCCCATGCCGGCGACCATCGCCGGACCAAGGAAGTAGACGCTGCCGAAACCGATCAGGAACTGGCTGACGTACATGTCGGCCGGTCGCGTCAGGTTGGTCGAGCGGCTGTCGAGCAGCGCGCCGATGGCGATGCAGCCCAGCGCGATGGTCGAAGGGATGATCATGCGGTTGGGCCGGATGGTCAGCGCGCTGGCGACAATGCCGAGCGCACCGCCCACGAACACCGCTGCGAACATCCCGTGCATCTGGTCGTTGGTGAACCCCAGCGCCTGCATGAAGCCCACCGCGCCCGTGCTCTGCTCCGACAGCGCGATGCGGATCAGCAGGATCGCCACGGCCAGCCGCACCATGGTGCCGCTGGCCAGCCAGCGCGTGTTGATCAGGGGGTTCTCGCGGAAGTGTTCCACCGCCATTGCCGCGGTCAGCAGCACGATCGCGCCGGCCAGCGCCCAGCCGATCCATTCGGCCTCCAGCCACCATTCGATGCGGCCCAGCGACAGCACCGCGCACAGCAGCGCCATGCCCGGCGCGAACAGCGCGAAGGTGAGGAAGTCGCGCTTTTCGAACACCTTCATGCGGTCGCTCGGCGGCAGGCGCAGCATCAGCACGCCGCCCAGCGCGACCAGCGCCAGGCCGAGTTCGAACAGGTAAAGCCCGCGCCACTCGCCGAATTCCAGCAGCTCGGCCGAGAAGATGCGCGCCAGCGGCAGGGCCAGCTGCGCCACGCCGATGCCGACCACCAGCCCGCGCAGCCGGTGCGCCGCGGGGAAGGCCTGCATCATGTAGTACAGGCCCAGCGTGCTCATCGCCGCGGCGGCGATGCCGTGCGCCGCGCGCACCGCAATGGCCGAGTTCAAGTCGTTCACGAACAGGTGCGCGAAGGTCACCAGCGCGTACAGCAGCAGGAAGGCCTCGGTGAACAGGCGCAGGCCGAACTGCTGGCGGAACTTCACCAGGATCAGGTTCGCCGAGACGTTGGTCATCACGTAGGCCGCCGGCAGCCACGCGATCTCGGCCGACGTGGCGCCGATGGCACCCTGCAGGTTCAGCAGGTTGGCGGTGACCAGGGCGTTGCCGAGGCCGCCAGTGATGGCGACGATGAAGCCCACGACGGCGAAGGCCGCGCGGCGTGCCGGCGAGTGCAGCGGGGTCGAGGGCGATCCCGGCAGCGTGGGCCGCTCGTGCGGCTGCCATTCGCGCGGCGCGTAACGGCTCATCGGCGCGGTGTTCCTCCTTCGGCGCGGGCTCCGGCGCACGACCCGCGTCCGGCGGCGGTGAATTGTCGCATGGGGTGCGATAATCGCCGCATGAACGAATCCAGCCCGAAGCAGGACGCCAGTTCCGGCAATGCGCCCGGTACCACCCATTTCGGTTTCCGCGACGTGCCCGTCGGCGAGAAGCAGAAGCTGGTCGGCCAGGTCTTCTCGTCGGTCGCGCGCAACTACGACCTGATGAACGACCTGATGTCGCTGGGCATCCACCGCGTGTGGAAGCGCTATTTCGTCGGCACCTGCCAGGTAAAGCGCGGCGATCGCGTGCTCGACCTCGCCGGCGGCACCGGCGACATCGCGCTGCTGCTGCGCGACCGCGTCGGCCAGGCCGGCAGCATCGTGCTGGGCGACATCAACGGCGCGATGCTGCGCGTCGGCCGCGACCGCATGACCGATGCCGGCAAGGTCGCCGGCTTCGAGTACGTGCAGCTCAACGCCGAGAAGCTGCCGTTTCCGGATGCCAGCTTCGACCTGGTCACGATCGCCTTCGGCCTGCGCAACGTCACCGACAAGGACGCCGCGCTGCGCGAGATGTTCCGCGTGCTGAAGGTAGGCGGACAGGCGCGCGTGCTGGAGTTCTCGGAAGTGAAGTCCGACTGGTTCAAGCCGATCTACGACTTCCATTCGTTCCAGGTGCTGCCGCGACTGGGCCGGCTGTTCGCCAACGACGCCGACAGCTACCAGTACCTGGCCGAGAGCATCCGCAAGCATCCGCCGCAGGACGAGCTGAAGGGGATGATGCAGGCCGCGGGGTTCTCGCGCTGCGAGTACCGCAACCTCTCCGGCGGGATCGTCGCCATCCACACCGGCTACAAGGTCTAAAGGCACGCCCTCAGCGGAAGAACCGCCTGAGCGAGCGGCGCAACCAGCCGTCCTCGGCGTTGTCCTGCGCGAGCGCGTTCATGCGCTGCTTCACCGCACCGACGTAGTGCGCATCGTCGGTGCGGATGTGGTTGAACAGCCAGCGCGACAGCAGGCTGCGCAATTCGTTTGCAACGTCCTCGCCGGCGGCGGCCCGCGCGCGGTATTCCTGCACGC
This sequence comes from Lysobacter sp., assembly GCF_035655815.1. NCBI lineage: Bacteria > Pseudomonadati > Pseudomonadota > Gammaproteobacteria > Lysobacterales > Lysobacteraceae > Lysobacter > Lysobacter sp. Next base: position 91,348 of record NZ_DASRTS010000035.1, on the reverse strand, counting down.
GCTTGGCGAAGATGTCGTGGATGCGCTTGTGGGCGCGGGCGAACGCGTAGCCCGCGTCCTCCATCAGCGTTTCCTCGAAGGCGAAGTGCGAAAGCGTGTAGTCGGTCAGTTCGTCGATCACGCCCATCACGGCCGCGGCATCGCCAACCGACTGGACGTGGTGCAGCTCGTTGATCATCGCCAAGATGCGCCGGTGCTGCGTGTCGATGACGTCGATGCCGGTGTCCAGCGACTCCTGCCAGGTGATGAGGGCCATCGGCGCGCTCCTGTACGTGCGTGGGGCGCGCAGCATTGGGAACGCCCGGCGGCGCTCCCTTGATGGACCTCAATTCACCGCTGGGATTCTTTCGTGTTGCGGGCCGTCACTCGATGAGCTTCAGACCCACAACGCCGGCCACGATCAGCGCCACGCAACCCAGCCGTGCCGCGCTGGCGGAATCGCCGAGCGCCACGATGCCGGCGAGCGCGACACCGGCGGCACCGATGCCCACCCACACCGCGTAGGCGGTGCCCACCGGCAGCCAACGCAACGCGATGGCCAGCATCACGAAGCTGGTCACCGCCGCCACGATGCCGACCACGCTGGGCGCTAGGCGGCTGAAGCCTTCGCTCTGCTTCAGTGCGATGGCCCACACCACCTCCAGCAGGCCGGCGCCGACCAGCAGGATCCAGGCAAGGACGGTCGCGCGCTGCATGGTCAGGCCGAGAAGCCGCCGTCGACGGAGATCACCGCGCCGGTGATGAAGTCGCCTGCCGGCCCGGCCAGGTGCGCCACCATCGCGGCGATGTCCTCGCTGCGGCCGTAGCGGCGCAGCGGCAGGCCCTGGCGCTGCGCATCGGCGCCCTCGCCGTCGGCGGGGTTCATGTCGGTGTCGATGGGGCCGGGCTGGACGACGTTGGAGGTGATGCCGCGCGGGCCCAGATCCTGCGCCAATCCCTTGGCGAGGCCGATCACTGCGGCCTTGCTGGCCGAGTACAGCGCCATGTTCGGGCCGCCCACGCGCTCGCCCAGGCAACTGCCGATGGTGATGATGCGGCCACCGCTCGCGAGATGCCGGGATGCGGCCTGCGCCGCTACGAACGGCGCCTGCACGTTGATCGCCATCATCGCGGTGTATTCCTCGCGCGAGACCTGTTCGAACGGCTTGTACGAGAACACGCCGGCGTTGTTCACCAGGATGTCGAGCCGACCGAGCTCGGCCACCGTGCGCTCCACCGCAGCCGTTACCGCATCCGCATCGGCGCTGTCGGCGTGGATCGCGATGGCGCGCCGGCCCAGCGCCTGTACCGACTGCACCACGGCCTGCGCCTTGTCCGGGGAACTGGCGTAGGTGATCGCAACGTCGGCGCCGTCCCGCGCCAGCCGCAATGCCGTCGCCGCACCGATGCCGCGGCTGCCACCGGTGACTAGGGCCACCCTGCCTTTCAGATCGCTCATGTCGCATGTCCATGGATGAGGAAGGACGACAGGCTAGGAAGGCCGCACGCGCTCTTCAGCGGGGTCTGGCGGGAAGGATCGTTGCGCCGCCTGCGCGACGGAAATCACCGTTGCGAGGATGCAGCTGACTCCGCGGCGGCCTTCGCTTCACGCTGCGCGGTTGTCTGGGCAGGCCGCGGATATTTCGACAGCAGCGCACGCACCACGCCGTTGGTCCAGCCGAAGCCGTCCTGCAACGCGTACTCGCCGCCGCCACCGAGTCCCTGGTCTCCATCGGCGTCGTACTTCTCCACCAGGCGCCGCTCGCGCTGGAACACGTCTTCCACGCGGCGCAGGAATCCGTCGGCGATGTCGCGCGCCAGTGCGTGTTCGCCATAGCGTTCCAGACCTTCGACGCCGACCCACTGCAAGGGCGCCCAGGCGTTGGGTGCGTCCCACTGCTCGCCGGTGCGCAGCGTGGTCGTGGCCAGTCCGCCCGGACGGAGCAGTCGCGTGCGCACCGTCACCGCCGTGAGATGCGCGCGCTGCGGCGACGCGATGCCGGTGTACAGCGGATACAGCGCCGCGGCGGTGACCGGCGTGCGCAACGTGCGGCGTTGCCAGTCGTAGTCGGTGTAATAGCCGGCGGCATTCCACAGGTGCCGTTCGATCGCGGCCTGGCGACGCGATGCGCGTGCGTCGAACTCCCGCACGCAGGCGGCATCGGCGGCCTTGTGGCATGCCTTCGCGATGGTCCTTTCCAGGTGATGCATCAGCGAGTTGAGGTCGACCGGGACCACCGCGCTGGTGCGGATGGTGCCAAGCGTGCGTGGATCGTCGAGCCATCGGCTGGAATAGTCCCATCCGCTTTCGGCGCCCGCGCGCAGGTCGCGATACACCTCGGCGGCCGCGCGCTGTGGCACGCTTGCGGCGGTTTTCACGTCGTGCAGCCAGGCTTCCGGTCGCGGCGTGTCGCGGTCGTCCCAGTAACGATTGAGTACGCTTCCGTCGGCCAGCCGCACGACGCGGCGCGTCGCCTGCCCGGGTTCCAGCGATTGCTCGCCCTGCATCCACCACGCATGTTCGCGCCGCAGTTGCGGCAGGTAGCGCACGAGGATGGCGTCGCCTTCGACGCGCGCCTCCAGTTCGACCATGTGCGAGAAGAACGGCGGCTGCGAGCGGCTGAGGTAATAGCTGCGCGTGCCGTTGGGAATGTGGCCGTACGCGTCGATGAGGAACGCGAAGTTGGCGAGCATCTGTCGCGAGCGTTCGTGCTCGCCGCTTTCGACCAGGCCGAGCATGGTGAAGTACGAGTCCCAGTAGTACATCTCGCGAAAGCGCCCGCCGGGCACGACGTAGGGCTGCGGCAGCGTCAGCAGGCTATCACCGGGTCGAGGCGGCGGATTGCGTCGCGTCAGTGCCGGCCACAGGCGGTCGATGTGTTCCTGCACGTTGCGTCCGGGTTCGACGTGCGTGGTCTGCGCCGGTGCGGGAAGCGCGAACTCGCGCGCGACGAACGTCTGCAGGTCGAAACCCGGCGCATCGCGCTGCGCCAGATAGTCGGCGCGGATACGCGCGGGATCACGCAGCGGGCGCGCGTCGGCGAAGGTCTTCTGGTCCGCAAACAGCGGCCGCCTTTGCACGGCGTCGAACAGCTCGGGGTAGGCGAGGTCGGGCGTGACCGGTGCGGCGGCGGACGGTGCCTGCTCGCGGCCATGTGGCGCGACACAGGCGGCCAGCGTGGTCGCCAGCACGAAGGGGAGGGCCGCCGCGGCCCAGCGGTTGCCGGAATCTCCCAGGGCGGAATGCGGGCTCATGGGGCCGCAAGGTAGAGGCCCGGAGATGGGCGGAATGTGAGCTTCCGCCATTCGAGCCGCCGGCGCGGAGGCGCTAAACTCGGCCGCTCACCCTTGTCCTGCGTGGATTCCGCATGCGTTATTCGATCCTCTCCCTGTGCCTTGCCGCCGCTCTCGCCGCCGGTTGCTCGCGCGATGCCGCGCCGCCCGCCGACACCGCCAGCAAGGAGGCCGCCGCCGTGACCGCCGACCAGAAGACCGTCGCCGAAGTGGACGAGTACTCGTACTCCGAGCCGGACAAGGTCCGCATCGAGGATCTCGCGCTGGAACTGAAGGTCGACTTCGACCAGAAGCAGCTGGCCGGCAGCGCCACCTACACGCTCAACTGGCTGGATGCGAAGGCCACGCAGCTGGTCCTGGACACGCGCGACATCACCGTCGAGAAGGTCGTCGGCGAGCGCAGCGACGGCAAGTGGGAAGACCTGGAGTTCGCGCTGGCCGACAAGGACAAGGTGCTGGGCAGCAAGCTCACCATCCAGACGCCGCAGCGCAATCCGCGCATCCGCGTGACCTACCGCACCTCGCCGGACGCATCGGGCCTGCAGTGGCTGACGCCGGAAATGACCCAGGGCAAGAAGTCGCCCTTCATGTTCAGCCAGTCGCAGCAGATCCACGCGCGTTCGTGGGTGCCGCTGCAGGACACGCCGCGCGTGCGCTTCACCTACACCGCGCACGTGACCTCACCGCAGGACACGATGGTGCTGATGAGCGCCGACAACGACCCGAAGGCGGCGCGCGACGGCGACTACACCTTCAAGATGCCGCAGAAGATCCCGTCGTACCTGCTGGCGATCGCCGCGGGCGACCTCACCTTCCAGCCGATCAGCGCACGCGCCGGCGTTTGGGCAGAGCCGGGGATGGTGAGCAAGGCCGCCACCGAGTTCGCCGACACCGAGAAGATGATGGCCACCGCCGAGCGCCTGTACGGCCCGTACCGCTGGGAGCGCTACGACATCCTCGTGCTGCCGCCCTCGTTCCCGTACGGCGGCATGGAAAATCCGCGCCTGACCTTTGCCACGCCCACCGTGATCGTCGGCGACAAGTCGCTGGTGTCGCTGGTCGCGCATGAACTCGCGCATAGCTGGTCGGGCAACCTGGTGACGTTCTCCACGCCGAAGGACGGCTGGCTCAACGAAGGCTTCACCAGCTACGTCGAGAACCGCATCGTCGAGGACCTGTACGGCAAGGAAGCGGCCGACATGGAGAAGGTGATCTCGCGCAACGAACTGGCCGCCGAGTACAAGGAAATCGACCCGAAGCTGCAGGTGCTGGCGCTACGTCCGGGCACGCTGTCCGATCCCGATGGCGCCAGCAGCTCCACCGTGTACACCAAGGGCGCGTGGTTCCTGCAGTTCCTGGAGGAGCGTTTCGGCCGCGAGGCGTTCGATCCGTTCCTGAAGGAGTACTTCAACCACTTCGCGTTCCAGTCGATCCCGACCACCAAGTTCATCGAGTACGCCAAGGCGAACCTGCTGGACAAGTATCCGGGCAAGGTCACCGAGGCCGAACTGGACGAGTGGATCTACCAGCCGGGCGTGCCGGCCAGTGCGCCGAAGACCGTGTCGCCGCGCTTCGACGCGGTGGACGCCGCGCGCAAGGCCTGGCTCGACACCGGCACGCTGCCTGCATCGGACGCCACCGCGAAGTGGAGCACGCAGGAATGGGTGCACTTCATCGACGGCATGCCGCAGACGCTCAAGCCCGAACAGCTGGCCGCGCTGGATGGCGCGTTCCACTTCACCGGCACGCCCAACGGCGAGATCGCGCAGCGCTGGTATCCGCTGGCGGTGCGCAGCGCATACACGCAGGCCAACCAGGCTGCGGCGGAGTTCATCACCCGCGTCGGCCGCCGCAAGTTGATCATGCCGACCTACAGCGAACTGGTTAAGACGCCCGAAGGCCTGAAGCTGGCGGAAGAAACCTTCGCCAAGGCGCGTCCGGGCTATCACCCGATCACCACCGCCTCGGTCGAAGAGACCATCGCCAAGGCGAAGCAGCCGTCGAAGCAGTAAGGCAAGGGTTCCCAACCCAACCCTCCCCTGCAAGCAGGGGAGGGGCAAGGCGCGGCAGTCCTTCGGCATCAGGCGAGATGAGGTGACCGTGGCAAGCCACCGCAAACTCCGCATCGTCTCCGTCGCGCTCATTGCGCTCCTGCTCATCGCCGCCGCGCTGCTGTGGCGCAACCCGTACGCCCTCATCAGCGGCGACTTCACCCGCCAGCGCATCGCCGCGGGTTTGTCCAAGGCGCACGTGCAGGTGGGCGACCACCGCTGGGTGTACGCCTACAGCGACGACGCGCCCGAAGGCGCGCCTGTCGTCGTGATGCTGCACGGCTTCACCGGCAGCAAGGAGAACTGGTATCCGGTCGCCAGGCGCCTGCAGGGACGCTATCGCCTGATCATTCCCGACCTGCCGGGCTGGGGTGAGAGCGGGCGCATCGAGGGCGCCGATTACGGATTTTACGCGCAGAGCGATCGCGTCGCCGACTTCATCGATGCGGTGGCGGGCGAGGGCGTCGTGCTGCTGGGGCATTCAATGGGTGGCGGCATCGCGGCGTTGACGGCCGCTCGCCATCCGAAGCAGGTGACGCGCGTCGGCCTGCTGGACGCCGCCGGCGTGCGCTTCAACGACAACCGCTTCGGCGAGGACGTGCTGGCCGGGCGCAACCCGTTCGCGGTGAGCGACGAGGCATCCCTGCAACGCTATCTGGACACGGTGTTCGAGGACGACGCGACCAAACCCGTGATTCCGTGGCCGGTGGACGGCATCTACATCGAGCGGCGTAGGCGCGATGCGGCATTCGAGCAACGCGTGCTCGACCGCATCGGCCGTGGCGAAGAGCGCTTCCTGCCCGGCGAGGCCGCCGCCGACATCCGTCAGCCGGCGATGTTGCTATGGTGCCGGCAGGACGCGGTGATCGACCTCAGTGCGCTGGCCATCTATGGCGAGCGCATGCCGCAGGCGCAGCGCGTGCTGCTCGACGGCTGCGGCCACATGTCGCTGGTGGAGCAACCCGATGCGGTCGCGCAGGCCGTGATCATGCTGATCGAACGAGGAAGGGGACGATGAAACACTCCGCATTGCAGGTTCCGGTGCTCGTGCTTGCAGGCGTGCTCGCGGCATGCCAGCCGGCGCAGGACCCCAAGGCCGAAGCCGCGGCGCAGGCCGCCGCGCAGGAGCAGGCCGCCGAGGAAATGGCGAAGGCCTTCGAGGCGGAGTACGGCAGGCAGAACTGGGAACTCGCGCGCGCGCACGGCGACGTGCTGATGTCGAAATATCCGTCCAGCGCCGCCGCGGCGCGCATCGAAGAGCGCTACAACGAAGTGAAGGGCCGCGCCACGCAGGCGCGTGAACAACGCCGGCTGAGCGTGCTGTGGACCTACCAGACGCAGCCGGTGAAAGGCGGCGAGCAACTGTCCGCGTCGATCTACGCCAAGGACCATGTCGACACGGACGGCAGCGGCGCGCGCCCGGTGCAGCTGATCTTCCGCGATCACCCCGACTGGGGCCGCAGCAGCTACCTGGTGCTGGAGAAGGGTGATTTCGACTGCTACGGCGGTTGCAAGGTGAGCCTGAAGGTCGACGACGCCGAGCCGAAGCCGGTGGACGCGAGCCGGCCAAAGACCGACGAGGCCATCGCGATGTTCATCGAAGACGAGAAGATGCTGTGGCGCACCGTGAAGGGCGCGAAAGTCATCGCGATCGAGTTTCCGGTGAAGGCCGGCGGTACGCGTACGGCAGTGTTCGAAGTGGGAGGACTGGACGCGAACAAGCTGCCGAAGTGGAACTGAGCGGGTGGGACGTCCGGCGTGAACATCGCCTACGTCATCGTCGTGATCACCACGGTGCTGGTGATCGCATTGCACGCAGGGCTGTACTGGAAGATCCGCGGCTGGATGGACCGCGACCTCGCACTGCGCCTGGCAGGCGAAGACGAGGCGCGGCGCGCGTACATGCTGGAGCGCCTGGCCGAAGCGCGACGGCTTCGGGTACGTCGGCGCGATCTGCCGCAATGGCTTGAGCGGATGGCGGAGGAGTTCGATCAGTAAAGGATCGTGCCGCTTGCTGATACGCAGAACCTGAAGGCGTCCGAGGCAGAAGCGAATCCTCCCCGGCCCTCCTTTTTCAAAGGAGGGAGAAGACCGGGGGCCGATACGGTGCGATGGGCCGTCGAGGTACTTTCAGCCGCAGTAGGTGTTTCCTCCCCTTTGAAAAAGGGGGATCGAGGGGGATTGCCCACAGCAGCGATTGCGAATGGAGGGCGAATTTTCCCGGCCTCCGGCTTCTAACAGCGAGAGGCAAGTCCGAAGAGAACCACTCGGTCGCTGAAACGCCCCACGTGAACGCATTCCTGCACGCGCGCCTTACGGTCGTGCCCGTAAGCTCGGAACCGATGCGGGCAGCACACGCATCGGGCGGCGCGTGCAACGGAAGCGCGTGCCGGGTTCATCGACGGCACGGCCGCGAGTGGAAGCGCTGCTGCGCCACGTGGAGGACGCCATGCTCTCCCCACGACTGCACAACCTGCTCGACCAAGGCCAAGCGCCATACACGACGCTGACGCATCCGCGCACCGTCACCGCGCACGAGACCGCATCGGCCGCGCGCGTGGAGCCCAATCACTTCGCCAAGACGGTGATGATCAAGGCCGACGGCAAGCTCGCCATGGTCGTCATGCCCGCGACGTATCGCGCCGACCTGTACCGGCTCTCGCTCGCGCTGGGCGGCGTGCCCGTGGAACTGGCCGAGGAAAGCGAATTCCGCGACGCCTTTCCCGATTGCGAACCCGGCGCCATGCCGCCTTTCGGCCACCTGTACGGCATGCCGGTGTACATCGACTCACGCCTGGCGCATCAGCAGGAAATCGCGTTCAACGCCGGCAACCACACCGAAGTGGTGCGCATGCCCTATGCGGAATTCGAACGCCTCGCCGCGCCGGAGATGCTCTGGCTGGCGCACATGATGTGACGATCGCCGGGAATCGTGAATCGTGAATCGTGAATCGTGGCGCGCGCGAAGCCCAAGCTTGCGCGCGATTCGCTGGCTGGTATCGAGAGCCAAAGGCGGGAACCAGAGAGCGAGCCGTAACCCGCTCGTACGATTCCCGGTTCTCCGTTCCCGATTCCCGGCTTCTTACAGCGCGTAACCGAACTGCTGCTTGAACTGCTCGCTGAACTCTTCGAAGTCGAAGCGCTGGTTCTGCGTGCCCGGATGCTCGACCTTCAGCGCGCCCATCAGGTTGCCCATGCGGCCGATGGTCAGCCAGTCGTAGCCCTTCTCGATGCCGTAGATCAGGCCGGCGCGGAACGCGTCGCCGCAGCCGGTCGGATCGGTGACGCGGCGCTCGTGCGCGGGCGGCACGTCATAGGTCTTGTCGGGCGTGTGGATCTGCGAGCCGTGCGGACCGCGCGTGGTGATGTAGGCCTTCACGCGCTTGACGATGTCGTTCTCGCTCCAGCCGGTGCGCTCCTGCAGCAGGTTCGACTCGTAGTCGTTGACGGTGACGTAGTCGGCCAGTTCGATGAAGTTGCGCAGCTCCTCGCCGTTGAACAGCGGCATGGCCTGGCCCGGGTCGAAGATGAAGGGAATGCCGGCCTCGGCGAATTCCTTCGCGTTCTGCAGCATGCCTTCGCGACCGTCGGGGCTGACGATGCCGAACGTCACGCCCTTCACGTCCTTCACGTGGTTCTCGTAGCTGCGCATCATCGCGCCGGGATGGAACGCGGTGATCTGGTTGTTGTCGTGGTCGGTGGTGATGAAGGCCTGCGGCGTGAACAGTTCTTCGATCTCCTTCACCTGCGACAGGTTGATGCCGCAATGCTCGAAGTGCTCGCGATACGGACCGAAGTCCTGGCCGACGGTCGCCATCGGGATCGGATCGCCGCCCAGCAGCTTGAGGTTGTAGGCGATGTTGCCGGCGCAGCCGCCGAATTCGCGGCGCATCCGCGGCACCAAGAAGGACACATTCAAGATGTGCACCTTGTCCGGCAGGATGTGGTTCTTGAACTGGTCCGGGAACACCATGATGGTGTCGTAGGCCAGCGAGCCGCAGATCAGTGCAGACATCGGAAAGTCACCCAGTGTTGATGCCCGCGCGGAGCGGGCGAAGCGGTGCGAGGGTTCGCGTGACGGCGGCCACGGTGGCGCGCGGGCGCTAGGGTAGCGGCTGGGGCAGCGGCCGGCCAGCCGGACCGGCGGGGCCGCCGCGGGCGATGGGCTCGTTCAGGTGACGGCGCAGGGCACGAAGTGCCCGGAAATGCAGGTTTTTTCCTTGCTCGACAAGGGGGGCGTTGATAGGCTAGCGAACCCCTCACGCGCCCCCTTTTAACGGCCGATCCCTCGATGTTCAAGAAGTTTCGCGGCATGTTTTCCAACGACCTGTCCATCGACCTGGGCACGGCGAACACCCTCATCTATGTCCGCGGCCAGGGAATCGTCCTGAACGAGCCGTCGGTGGTCGCCGTCCGCCAGGACCGCCTGATCGGCGGCAACCGCACGGTGGCGGCGGTGGGCAGCGAGGCCAAGATGATGCTGGGCCGTACGCCCGGCCACATCACCACGATCCGGCCGATGAAGGACGGCGTCATCGCCGACTTCACCTACACCGAGGAAATGCTCAAGCATTTCATCCGCAAGGTGCACAAGTCGCGCTTCCTGCGCCCGAGCCCGCGCGTGCTGGTCTGCGTGCCCTGCGGCTCCACCCAGGTCGAGCGCCGCGCGATCAAGGAATCGGCCGAGGAGGCCGGCGCCCGCGAGGTCTACCTGATCGAGGAACCGATGGCGGCCGCGATCGGTGCCGGCATGCCGGTGACCGAGGCCCGCGGCTCGATGGTCGTGGACATCGGCGGCGGCACTACCGAGGTGGCGGTCATCGCCCTCAACGGCATCGTGTACTCGGCTTCGGTCCGCATCGGCGGCGACCGCTTCGACGAGGCCATCATCAGCTACGTGCGCCGCACCTACGGCACGCTGATCGGCGAGGCCACGGCCGAGCGCATCAAGCTCGAGATCGGTTGCGCCTACCCGCAGCAGAAGGCCGCCACCATCGAAGTCTCCGGCCGCAACCTCGCCGAGGGCGTGCCGAAGATGATCACCATCAACTCCAACGAGGTGCTCGAGGCGCTGCGCGAGCCACTGGCCGGCATCGTCTCGGCGATCAAGCTGGCGCTGGAGCAGACCCCGCCGGAGCTGTGTGCCGACGTCGCCGAGCGCGGCATCGTCCTGACCGGCGGTGGCGCGCTGCTGCGCGACCTGGACCGCCTGATCAGCGAGGAGACCGGCCTGCACGTGCAAGTGGCCGACGATCCGCTGACCTGCGTCGCCCGTGGCGGTGGCCGCGCGCTGGAGCTGGTCGACATGCACGGCAACGAGTTCTTCGCGCCGGAGTAAGCCGGGAATGGGGAACCGGGAAGGGGAATGGTTGCGGCGTGTCCCGCAATGCGCTTCCGCCCGGTTTCCGACCGCGCCGGGCCTGCATCTCCGCCCGGCGACGACACGCGTACAGACGCGACGCTCTGACGATTCCCTCTAACCGGTTCCCGACTCCCGGCCACGATGCCCACCTACGCCGGTCCTCCCAGTTCCGCACGCACCGGCGACGTGGCTGGCACGCTCAAGCTGCTGGCCTACCTGGCCTTGGCGGTGGTGCTGATCGTGCTGGACCACCGCGGCGGCTGGCTGACCCGGGCGCGGCAACAGCTCACCGTGCTGGTGCAGCCCCTGTGGATGGTCGCCGGCTGGCCGGGACAGGCGGTCGAGCGCATCCGCGAGGACGCCGGGACGCTGACCCAGCTCACCGCCGAGAATCGCCGCCTGCGCAACGAGCTGATGCTCAACCAGGCCCGCATGGCGCGGCTTGCCACGTTGGCGGCCGACAACGCGCGCCTGCGCGGCCTGCTGGACGCCGCCGACCGCGGCAAGCTCGAGGTGGTGCTGGCGCCGGTCCTCGATGTCGACCTGGATCCGACCCGGCAGCGGCTGGTGCTGGACGTGGGCACGCGCGACCGCGTCGAGGTCGGGCAGAGCGTGATCGACTCCGGCGGCCTGCTCGGCCAGGTCATCGCGGTGACGCCGATGTACGCCAACGTCCTGCTGCTGACCGATCCGTCGCACGCGGTCCCGGTGGCAGTGGCGCGCAACGGCGTGCGCCTGGTGGTGTACGGCGAGGGCCGCAGCGACGTGCTGCGCCTGACCAGCGTGCCGCTTTCCAGCGACGTGAAGGTCGGTGACGTGCTGGTCACCTCGGGCCTGGGCGGTCGCTTCGCGCCGGGCTTCCCGGTCGGCACCATCGCCTCGCTCAAGCCGGACGACAGCCGCGCCTTCCTGGTCGGCGAGGTGAAGCCGGCCGCGCAACTCGACCGTGGCCGTGAGGTGCTGGTGCTGCTGTCGATGCCGAACCCGCTGCCCGCGGCTACCGCCTTCAACCAGGCCGAAGGTGCCCAGCGGGCCGGCGCCACGCCTGCGACCGGCACGGCAGCCGACCCGCCGGCCTCGGCCGCAAATCCGTCGCAGCCGGGTGGAACCGCTCCGGCAATTGCACCGGCCACGCCGGCGACGCCGCCCGCCAATGGCGCCTCTCGATCGCCGGCCACGCCTGCTCCGCAACCCTCGACACCCGCGCCAGCGCGCCGCGGGTCGGAACAGAACCCGCCGGAGGTGCGCCGATGACGCGCGCCCGACCGCAATGGGTGGTGTCGGTGAGCCTGGCGGTGGCCCTGCTGCTGGGCCTGCTGCCGCTGCCAGAGGTGGCGCAGCCGCTACGCCCGTACTGGCTGGCGCTGGTGCTGGCCTACTGGGTGATCGAGGACCCCGACCGCTTCGGCCTGGGCGCGGCGTTCCTGGTCGGCCTGCTCGGCGACCTGGTCTACGGCGGCCTGCTCGGCGAGCATGCGCTGCGGCTGGTCGTGATGACCTACATCCTGCAGCGCTTCCGCGCGCGGTTGCGCTTCTTCCCGATGTCGCAGCAGGCGCTGGCCATCGGCGGCCTGTTGCTCAACGACCGCATCGTGACCGCGGCGGTGCACGTCGCCGTGGGCGCGCCGACCCTGTCGCCGTCGTACTGGCTCTCGCCACTGACCGGCATGCTGCTATGGCCGCTGGTGTACGTGGCGCTGGATTCGATGCGGCATGGCCGCTGGCGGGTACGTTGAGATGGGCCCGCGCCGCCGCGTCCTGAAGAACAGCGCAGCCGAAGCCAACCAGTTCCGACTGCGCTCCGCCATCGCCTTCGCCTGCGTGCTGGTGGCGCTGGTGGGCCTGTCGTTCTGGTACTTCCGCCTGCAGGTGTGGCAGCACGACGACTACGCCACGCAGTCGGAAGCCAATCGCATCAAGCTGCGCCCGGTCGTGCCGGGGCGCGGGCTGATCCTCGACCGGAAGGGGCGCGTGCTGGCCGACAACGTGCCGGCCTACCGCATCGAAGTGACGCCGTTCGAAGCCGGCAAGTCGGACAAGTGGCTGCCGTCCCTGTCGCAGATCATCGCCATCAGCCCCGAAGACGTGGCGCGCTTCGAGGACGAGCGCAGGGCGACGCGCGGCTTCAAGCCGATCACGCTGAAGCTGCGCGTGACCGAGGAGGAGGCCGCGAGGTTCGCGGTGGACCGCTGGCGCTACCCCGGCATCGAACTGGTGCCGTACCTCAACCGGCGTTACCCCTACGGCGAACTGCTCTCTCACGTCATCGGCTACGTCGGCCGCATCGACGCCGACGACGTCAAGCAGCTCGGCGAAGGCAGCGCCGCGCTCACCCATATCGGCAAGACCGGGCTGGAGCGCTATTACGAGGACGTGCTGCGCGGCAAGGTCGGCTACGAGCAGATCGAGACCAACGTCGACGGCCGACCGATGCGCCAGGTCGGCCACGTGCCGGCCACGCCGGGCTCGGACCTGAGGCTCAGCATCGACCTGGACCTGCAGCAGGCCATGGTCACCGCGTTCGGCGACATGGACGGCTCGGCGGTGGCAATGGATCCGCGCACCGGCGAGATCCTCGGCATGGTCAGCCTGCCGGGTTACGACACCAACCTGTTCGTCAACGGCATTTCCAACGCCGACTACCGCGCGCTGATGGACAACCCGTCGCGTCCGCTGTTCAACCGCAACGTGCTCGGCGGCGGCCCGCCGGGTTCGACGGTGAAGCCGCTGATCGCGCTGGCGGGCCTGGACAGCGGCCTGCGCCGTCCCGAGGACGCGGTGTTCTCCACCGGCACGTTCTACATCCCCGGCCAGCGCCGCGGCTGGCGCGACGCGCACGGCGGCGCGGGCTGGACCGACCTGCGCAAGTCGATCGCCGCGTCGGTGAACTACTACTACTACAAGCTCGCCTACGACATGGGCATCGACCGCTTCGCCCAGTACATGCACAAGTACGGGTTCGGCGCGCGCACCGGCATCGACCTGGCCGGCGAGAACGTGGGCGTGGTGCCGTCGCCGGAGTGGAAGCGCAAGCGCAGCAAGGAGCCGTGGTACGCGGGCGAGACGGTCAACGCCGGCATCGGCCAGGGCTACTGGATCGCCACGGTGCTGCAGCTGGTGCGCGGCACCGCGGCCATCGCGAACGGTGGCGACCTGGTGCGTCCGCACCTCGTCGTCGAACGCCGCGATGGCTATGACACGCCGTGGCTGAAGCTGCCGCAGCCCACGCCGCCGCGCATCACCGACAACCCGTCCAACCTGCGCGCGGTGCAGGAAGGCATGATCGCCACGATGGGCCCCGGCGGCACCGGCCGCGCGATGGCCGCCGGCGCTCCGTACCTCATGGCCGGCAAGACCGGCACCGCGCAGAAGATCAGCCGCAAGGGCAGCCAGAGCTTCGATCCGCATTCGCTGCCGTACCACCTGCGCCACCAGGCGCTGTTCGTCGGCTACGCACCGGCCGACAACCCGACCATCGTGGTAGCGATCTCGGTCGAACATGGCGGCTTCGGCGGCAGCACCGCGGCGCCGATCGCGCGCAAGATCTTCGACGCCTGGTTGCTGGGCAAGATGCCCGAACCGATCCCGACCGATCCCAAGTACGTGCGTCCGCCGCAGCCCAAGGCCGAGCCGATCGGCCCGGCGCCTGCCGCTCCCGCCGCACCCGCACCCGCAAGCGCGGCAACGCCCTCGGCGCCCGCCACGCGAAGCCCCTCTCCCGCCGGGAGAGGGGTTGGGGTGAGGGTCGGCGGAGCCGCGGACGCTGGCCGGCCGGCGCCCGCAACAACTGCTCCGGCCGGACCCTCGGCCGTCCGGTCCAATGGCGCCGCCGATGAGGCACGGCTGCAGCGCCCGCAGGAGCCCACCCGATGAGGCAGATCCTGCGCTGGCTGTTCGACCTGCTGGTGCGCTTCGCGCGCACGCTCGACCTGCCGCTGGTCGGCGCGCTGCTGGCGCTGATGGGCATCGGCCTGGCGGTGCTGTACAGCGCGGCCGACCACTCGATGGGCCTGGTCGTGCGGCAGGGCGCGTTCTTCGTCGCCGGCCTGGGCGTGATGTGGGTGCTCTCGCGCATTCCGCCGAACCAGCTGCGCAACTGGACGCCGATCCTGTTCGCCGGCTCGCTGATCCCGCTGATCCTGGTGCTGCTGATCGGCACCGGCAAGCACGGGCGGCACTGGATCAACCTGGGCGTGGTGTACGTGCAGCCGGCCGAGCTGCTCAAGCTCAGCCTGCCGATGATGGTGGCCTGGTACCTGGACCGGCAGGCGCTGCCGCCGCGGCTGCGCACCGTGCTGGTCGCCGCGATCCTGATCGCCGTGCCGACCGGGCTGATCCTGCTGCAGCCGGACTTCGGCACGGCCATGCTGGTGGCGGTGAGCGGCGCCTTCGCGCTGTACCTGGCCGGCCTGCCGTGGTGGTGGTTCGGCATGGCGTTCGGCGCGGTTGCCGCGGTCGCACCCGTCGCGTGGTTCTGGCTGCTGCGGCCGTACCAGAAGGACCGCATCCTCACCTTCCTCAACCCCGAGTCCGATCCTTTGGGCACCGGCTGGAACATCATCCAGTCGAAGATCGCCATCGGCGCCGGTGGCCTCACGGGCAAGGGCTGGGGGCAGGGCAGCCAGTCGCACCTCAACTACCTGCCCGAACACACCACCGACTTCATCTTCGCCGTGCTCAGCGAGGAGTTCGGCTGGGCCGGCGTGGCCACCGTGCTGGCGCTGTACCTGTTCGTGGTCGGCCGCTGCCTGTGGATCGCCGCGGAAGCACGCGACGGCTATTCGCGCCTGATTGCCGGCGCGCTGGGCCTGGCGTTCTGCGTGTACGTCATCGTCAATGGCGGCATGATCTCGGGCCTGTTGCCGGTGGTCGGCGTGCCGATGCCGTTGCTGAGTTACGGCGGCACGTCGGCGGTCTCGCTGCTCGCGGGCCTCGGCGTGGTGATGGCGGTGCGCGCGCATCGGCCGATCTACGCACGCTGACTCGCACCAATGCGCATTCAGCGTGGGCGCACGCACCGACGAAGCTGACTCGCAGCCGATCATCGCGCAAACACGCGGTTTTGACGTCCCGGAACGCGTGCTACCCTCGCGTCGATGACCCGACGCCACATGCCCCGTAGCGCCGTGATCAGCGCGCTCCTGCTCGCGTTGGCCGGTTGCGCGACACCCGCTGCGCCGCCGCCCGCGCCCGCCCAGACCCCTGCTCCCGCTGCGCCCGTGCCGCAGGTCCCGGGCACGCCCGCCTTGCCCGAACCGGTGGTGCAGCAGCCCCTGGAGCAGGCGCGCGCCGCGTTCGTACGCGACACCGCCACGCAGTACGGCATCGATCCGGCCTATATCGAGTCGGTGCTGGCACGCGCCGAGATCCGCGACAGCATCATCACCGCCATGTCGCGCCCGGCCGAGGCCAAGCCTTGGCGCGACTACCGCCCCATCTTCATCACCCAGACCCGGATCGACGGCGGCCGCGAGTTCCTCGCCCAGCACCGCGATGCGCTGGCGCGCGTGGAGGCCCAGTACGGCGTGCCCGCGCAGGTGATCGTCGCAATCATCGGCGTGGAGACCAACTACGGCCGCAACACCGGTTCGTATCCGGTGCTGGATGCGCTGTACACGCTCGCCTTCGCCTATCCGCGCAGCGGCGATCCGGCCAAGGCCGATCGCGAGAACCGCCGCGAGGCGTTCTTCCGCGGCGAACTGGCGCAGTTGTTCGCGCTGGGCAAGGAAACCGGACTCGACATCACCACGCTCACCGGCAGTTATGCCGGCGCGATGGGTTGGGGTCAGTTCATGCCGTCGAGCTATCGCGAGTTCGCCGTCGACGGCGACGGCGACGGCAAGCGCGACCTGTTCAACAACCTCGACGACGTGTTCGCGTCCATCGCCAACTACTTCGTCAAGAAGGGCGGCTGGGTGCGTGGCGGCCCGGTGACGCTGCGGGCCAATGCGGACGTCGGCGCGCAGCCGATCCAGCCGGAAAGCCTGGATCCCGTATACACGCTCGACGATCTGGCCAGGCGCGGCTTCCGGCCGCTGGGCGCCGTCGCGCCCGGCCAGACCGCTACCGTGGTCAGCCTGGATGGCGTGGCCGGGCCGGAATACTGGTTCGGCTTCCGCAATTTCTACGCGATCACCCGCTACAACATCTCCAAGCACTACGCGATGGCGGTGTACCAGCTGAGCGAGGCGATCGTCGGGCGGGATGTGCCGGTCGCCGATGCCGGCACGGGGCAACCGGCGGCATGAACGGCGCCAGCCTTCATCGCGGCGTGGCCCTGAGGGTATTTGCCGCCGCGCTGGTGCTGGGCCTGGCGGCCTGCGCGAGCAATCCCAAGAAGTCCGCTTCCGAAGCGGTGCCGGCCCCGGATCGCGATGGCGTGCATCGCGCGCCGCTTCCCGGAGGCAAGAAGAAATCCCCGTACGCGCCCGCCCAGGAAGACCCGCGCACGCGTGGCGACTACATCGCTGGCGGCCTGTACAAGCCGGGCGTGCCGGACACCACGCCGGACTACATCCCGGACGTGGATGCGATTCCCGAGCCCGAAGTCACCGCCGAGCCGCGTTCGGCCGTGGGCAACCGGCCCTCGTACAAGGTGCTGGGCAAGACCTACAAGGTGCTCGACAACCCCAAGGGCTATAGCGAGCGCGGCACCGCCTCGTACTACGGGCAGAAGTTCCACGGCCGCCGCACGTCCAACCTGGAGGTGTACGACATGTACGCCTTCACCGCCGCGCACAAGACACTGCCGCTGCCGAGCTTCGCCCGCGTCACCAACCTCGACAACGGCAAGTCGGTGGTGGTGCGCGTCAACGATCGCGGACCCTTCCACGACGGGCGTCTGATCGACCTCAGCTACGCCGCCGCGGTCAAGCTGGGCATCACCCAGCGCGGCACGGGCCGGGTCGAGGTGCGCGCACTGACGCCGGGCGATGACGAGGCGACCATGGCGTCCGCGCCGGCTGCGGGGCCCGCCAAGCCAGCGGCGCCGAGCGCGATGGACCGCCTGGTCGCCGCCATGCCCATCGCCAATGCCAAGGCCGGCGAACTGCCGCCGGGCGTGCGCATCGCGACGGGCCGGCCCGCGCCGGCGCCCACATCGCCCGTGGCTTCGGGCGACCCGGGCGTGATGTACCAGGTCGCCAGCTTCACCGCCCGCGCCAACGCCGATCGCGCCCTGTCGCAGCTGCGCCAGGCCGGTATCGACACTGCGCAGCTCAGCGATGCCAGCACCAACGGCCAGACCATCTGGCGCGTGCGGGTGGGGCCGCTGCAGCCCGCCCAGGTCACGGAACTCGCCGCCCGCATCGCGGGTCTGGGTTTCGGCCAGCCGCAGCGCGTGCGCGACTAGAATTTCTCCTCTTTATTTTTGTCACAGGCCGGCTCGTCCGGCCGCCGGAGCCGCCCAGAAGATGAAAGTCCCCGCTCTCGCCAGAGCCGCCGTACTCGCTGCCGCCACCACGCTGGTGGCGGGCCTTGCCATCGCGCAGACCACGCCGCAGCCGCGCACCGCGCAGCCGCCGGCCAGCGACTCGCTGCCGGTGCCGCCTCCGCCGAAGGTCACCGGCACCGCCTGGGTGGTGATGGATGCCGCCAGCGGCAACATCCTGGCCGGCGAGAACTACGACCAGCCGATGGAGCCGGCCAGCATCACCAAGGTGATGACCAGCTACGTGATCGCCGCGGAAATGGCGGCCGGCAAGATCAAGCCAGACGACCAGGTGATGATGACCGAGAACGCCTGGCGCGTCGGCGGCGCGGGCACCGACGGCAGCTACTCCGGTTTCGAGGTCAACAAGACCGCGCCACTGCTGGAGATGGAAAAGGGCATGGTCGTCCAGTCGGGCAACGATGCCGCGATCGCGCTGGCCGAGCACGTCGCCGGCAGCACGGATGCTTTCGCGTCGCTGATGAACCAGTACGCCGCCCGCATCGGCATGAAGAACTCGCATTTCGTGAACCCGACCGGCCTCTCGGCTGAGGGACACGTCTCCACGGCGCGCGACCTGGCGCTGCTCGGCCGTGCGTTGATCCACGACTATCCGGTCGCGTATTCGTACAACAAGATCAAGGAATTCACGGTCGGTCCGATCACGCAGCCCAACCGCAACCTGCTGCTGTGGCGCGATCCGAGCGTGGACGGCATCAAGACGGGCCACCACTCCGGCGCGGGCTACTGCCTGATGGCCTCGGCCAAGCGCGGCGACCAGCGCCTGATCTCGGTGGTCATGGGTTCCACCAGCGAGAACCAGCGCGCCGTCGATTCGCAGGCGCTGCTCAACTGGGGCTTCCGTTTCTTCGAAACCCACAAGCTCTACGACGTCGGCAAGGCCATTGCCAGGCAGAAGGTGTGGAAGGGCGCCGCGGACGAAGTGCAACTGGGCGTCGCCGAGCCGATGCTGGTGACCGTGCAGCGCGGCAAGTACGACCAGCTCAAGCCGATGATGGACGTGCCCAAGACGCTGGTCGCACCGATCGCCAAGGGCCAGAAGATCGGCACGGTGAAGGTCACGCTGGACGGCAAGGTCGTCGCACAGCGTCCGCTGGTCGCGCTGAACGCGGTCGAGCAGGGCGGCTTCTTCAAGCGCCTGTGGGATGAATTCTGGATGTGGTGGGAGTCGGACTGACTCCTTCGACGAACGTCGCTTGATAAAGGCCGGCAACTTGCCGGCCTTTTCTTTTGGGCGATCGCCATGCGTCGCGCGATGCACGACTGCGCGCCCGGTTTCCATGGGACAAATTCGGAAGGCAGTGCGTGCCATGGCCCGCTACCGTCTCGCGCCGGTCCGCGCGCGTCCGTCTCGCCGCGGCAACACGGCGGGAGCTGCATCGCAGCCTCACGGAAGACGGAAACTCATCAGGGAGCAGATCGAATGAATCACACCGGACGCGCGGCCGTATGGACCGCGGCCATGCTGGTCATCGCGGGGACGATCGCCACGCCGGCGGTCGCGCAACGCAAGAGCGCGCAGCAGATCCGCGCGGAGAAGACCGCGCAGATACCCGTGTGCAGCAAGAAGCTCGGCAGCATCTCGGTGCTGGAACCGGAAGACGCCACAAGTTGGTGGAGCGGCGAGCAGCTGCCCGCGCCGTCCAAGCTGATCAAGGTCTTCGTCAGCAAGTCTGGATGCTTCACCCTGGTCGATCGCGGCGCCGGCATGGACGCGGCCATGCGCGAGCGCGAGCTGTCCTACGGCGGCGAACTGCGCAACCGCTCCAACGTGGGCAAGGGCCAGGTGAAGGCGGCCGACTACGTGATGGTTCCGGACCTGGTCGCGCGCAACAGCAACGCAGGCGGCAGCGGCATCGGCGCACTGGTGGGCGGCCTGCTCGGCGGCAGTCGCGGCGCCGCACTTGGCGGCGCGCTGAACATGCGCAGCAAGACCGCCGACGTGGTGCTGACCATCACCGACGTGCGGTCTTCCGAGCAGGTCGCCATGGCCGAAGGCAGCGCAAAGAAGACCGACATCGGCTTCGGCGCAAGCGGGAGCCTGTTCGGCGGCAGTGGCCTCGGCAGCGCCGGCGTGGGCGGTTACGCCAATACGGAGATCGGCCAGGTCATCGCCATGGCGTACCTGCAGGCCTACACCGACATCGTCGCGCAACTGGGTGGCCTGCCCGACGACGCGTCCGCGGCGAACGCCGCCCGCGCGGTCACCGTGATCAAGCCGGCGCGCCTGTTCACCACGCCTGCCGGTACGAAGGCAGTGCGCTCGCTGGACGTGGGCATGATGCTGTACCCCACCGGCACCAAAGACGGCGCGATGTGGGAAGTCGAGGACGAACTGGGCAACAAGGGCTGGGTGTCGTCGACCCTGCTGGAGCTGTCCAAGTACGACCCGCGCGATCCGCACCCGGCGGCGGGCGGGTAGTTCTTTCCCGGTTCAGGCACGCGGCTTCGGGCGCATGAAAAAGCCGGCAATTGCCGGCTTCTTCATTGGTGCGGCGAGCCCCGCCGTTCGTTGGATGGCAGGCATTGCGTCTCCCACCCGTCGTAGCGCCCGCCCGCGTCGCGCGCTGCGCGGAGCAGTGGAACGGTGACGTCGTGAATGTCGCGATGGCTGGGGACGTCGCGCCGGACAAGACGCACGCCGACCTCGTCACCTGCCGACTCCGTTACCCACGACTCGCGCACTTCGAACCCCAGTGCCGTTACGCGGGCGACGAACACCTCGCACGAGGACGCGTCGGGAAAGTAGGCCCAGTGTTCGATTTCGCGCGCCTGCGTCAGCGGGTCGCCGTTTTCCTCCAAGCTATCGCACACTTGGCGATTGGTGATGAAGTCCCAGCCCTGCTCATTCGGGTACAGGAATTCGAGGTATGCGGACCATGCGGGATCCGGTTCCGACTCCGCCTCGTGGGAGTAGTCGGGAAACCGCGCCATGAAATCCGCCGCCTGCCGCTTCCAGGCAGCGGCGTCCGCGACGTAGAACCAGTAGTCCCGCCGCCCGTCGGAAGTGTTGCGTCCGACGTACATCGTGGTGGGCGAGGCGAGGTGTTCCTCAAGGGCGTCCTCGATGGCCTTGAGCGCGTCGAATTCGTCATGGCTGGAAAGCCCGTCGGGACGCGGCTGGCGCAACACGAGGCTGAGGTAGGCGCGATCGGGCAATGCCGCCAGGGGCGCCTGGTCACGCAGGTGCAGGTCGACGTAGATGGATGCGGGCTTGTCGTCCACATGGCAGAAGTAGAAGTCCCATTTCCGGTCCATCCGGCGTCCCTGCTTGGGTGATCCGGGCATCTTATGTCGAACCCGTCCCTTGGGTTCCGCGCCTCCCACCCCGATAATCCGCCCATGGAAATCAAATCCGACAACCCGGAGCATGGGTTCCAGTTTCCCGGCACGTTCGAGCTCAGTGCGATGGGCGCGGCCGAGAAGGACCTGGAAACCGTGCTTCCCACGTTGCTGATGGATGCAGGCATCGAAGTGCTGCACGAGACGGTCAACTGGAAGCTCTCCAGCAACGGCCGTTTCGTGTCCGTGCGCATCAGCTTCCGTGCCGAGAGCCGCGAGCAGTACGACCGCGCGCACCAGGTCCTGCGCGACCATCCGGAAGTGAAGTGGACGCTGTAGCCGCGCCGGTAGCGGACGTGGCGGAGGCGCCGCGTCTCCTGCCACCCACGCAGTTGCGCGACCTGGGCCGCCAGGCCTACGAGCCGGTCTGGCACGCCATGCAGGCCTTCACCGACGCGCGCACACCGGATACGCCCGACGAGCTGTGGCTGGTCGAGCACGATCCGGTGTTCACCTTGGGTCAGGCCGGCAAGGACGAGCACGTGCTCTTTCCGGGCGAGATCCCGGTGATCCACGTCGATCGCGGCGGCCAGGTGACGTACCACGGGCCGGGCCAGATCGTGCTGTACCCGCTGCTCGACCTGAAGCGCCTGAAGGTAGGCGTGAAGGACTACGTGCACCGCATCGAACAGGCCATGATCGACACCCTGGGCGACTGGAACATCCACGCCGAGCGCCGCGACGGTGCGCCGGGCGTCTACGTGAACGGAGCCAAGATCGGCGCGCTGGGCATCCGCGTGCGCCGCGGGTGCACCTTCCACGGCCTGGCGTTCAACATCGCGATGGACCTGGAGCCGTTCCGCCGCATCAATCCCTGCGGCTACCAGGGGCTGCAGGTGACCTCGATGCTAGACTTGGGCGGCCCGTCCGGGCTGGAAGCGGTCAAGCCGGTGCTGATCGGGCACGTCGCCCGCCAGTTCGGCCTTGTCGTCGAAGCGGCACCGCCGTCTGCCTTTCCGCCAGAGAAAGCATTGGACGCGGATTCCACGGATAAACGCGGATAAGGACCTTCCCGGGCTTGCCCTATCCGCGTCCTTCCGCGTAATCCGTGTCAAAGAAGAGACCATGAACGAACCTGCCGCCAAGACCATTCCCCTCGCTGTCGTCGGTAGCGACGTACCTGCGACCCTGCAACCGGGGGTGAAGCAGGTCGCCGGCGACAAGATTGCGCGTTCGCCGGTGCAGTTCGCCGATGCGCCGGTGCTGCGCAAGCCGTCGTGGATCCGCGTGCGCATTCCTTCGGGCAACTCGGTGCAGCAGCTCAAGGCGAAGCTGCGCGAGAACCGCCTGGTGACGGTGTGCGAGGAAGCCAGCTGCCCGAACATCCACGAGTGCTTCAGCCACGGCACGGCTACCTTCATGATCCTGGGCGAGGTCTGCACGCGCCGCTGCAGCTTCTGCGACGTCGCCCACGGCCGCCCGAAGCCGCCGGACCCGGCCGAGCCCATGCACCTGGCGACCACCGTCGCCGACATGCGCCTGAAGTACGTGGTGGTCACCAGCGTCGACCGCGACGACCTGCGCGACGGCGGCGCCCAGCATTTCGTCGACTGCATCGCCGCGATCCGTGAGCAGAGCCCCGGCACCAAGATCGAGGTGCTCACGCCCGACTTCCGCGGCAAGGGCCGCATGGAGCGCGCGCTGGAGATCCTGGCGACCAATCCGCCGGACGTGTTCAACCACAACGTCGAAACCGTGCCTGACCTGTACCGCAACGTGCGTCCGGGCGCCGATTACCAGTGGTCGCTAACGCTGCTGAAGAAATTCAAGGCGCAGCATCCGGAGGTCGCGACCAAGAGCGGCATCATGCTCGGCCTGGGCGAGACCCTTGAGCAGGTTCAGGCGACGCTGCGCGACCTGCGCGAGCATGACGTGGACATGATCACCATCGGCCAGTACCTGCAGCCCAGCGCGCACCACCATCCGGTGCTGCGTTACTGGACGCCGGAGGAATTCAAGGCGCTGGAGGAATACGGCATGGCGCTGGGGTTCACCCACGTCGCCTCGGGCCCGCTGGTGCGTTCGTCCTACCACGCCGACCGCTCGGCGATGGAAGCCGGCGTCGTCGCAGCGGTCTGATCCCGCGGCGGCGGCCTGCATCACGCTTCTTTGACCACCGGTGCCCGAGGCTAACGTACGCCTAACGGTTCGCCTGCGCGCAGCTGAATGCCCGCCGATGAATGGGGAAAGTGCGCCGCATGGCACGCTTAATCCCACCTTCGCGGGGTGACAGCCGGTGCAACTTTCGGCACTGTGGGGCTGTCGGACTCCGGGTCCATTCTGCGTTCGACTCCCTAGAAGACCTGACCAGGCCGCATGCGGCCTAGAGCTGCCGCGATGAAAGCCAAGACCACGCCTGCCTCCGTCCTTGTCGCCTTTTTGCTGACCACGCCGGTTGCGCTGCTCGCGCAGTCCGACAGCGCGGGCGACAAGAAGACCTCGCAGGTCGAGGTGCCCGCGCACGAGAAGCCGAACCTGATCAAGTCGATGGAGCCGTCGCCGCTGCCGCGCGCGGCCACCGCCGACCAGACCACGGCCGCCAAGCTCGTGTACGGACTGCTCTCCGACAGTCGCTACGCCTACCGGCCGGTCGCGCTGGACGACACGCTGTCGGCCGACATCTACAAGCGCTACCTGGAAGCGCTGGACGGCGGCAAGCAGTTCTTCACCGCGCAGGACATCGCCAAGTTCGACGCGTACAAGCTCAAGTTCGACGACGCGATCAAGAGCGGCGACCTCGCGCCGGCCTACGCGATCTTCGCGCTGTACAAGCAGCGCGTCGACCAGCGCGTGGCCTATGCGCGCGACCTGCTGAAGCAGGACATCTTCGAATTCACCGGCGCCGATCGCTACGAGTACGACCGCGAGGATGCACCGTGGGCCGAGGCGACCGCGCTGGACACGCTGTGGAAGCAGTCGGTGCGCAACGACTGGCTGCGCCTGAAGCTGGCGGGCAAGAAGCAGGAAGACATCCGCAAGACGCTCGACAAGCGTTACGCGAACATGGGCAAGTCGATCGCGCAGCTGAAGGGCGAGGACGTGTTCCAGACCTTCCTCAACAGCTACGCCAACTCGGTCGATCCGCACACCGATTACTTCACCCCCAAGACCGCGGACAATTTCAACGTCTCGATGTCGCTGTCGCTGGAAGGCATCGGCGCGGTGCTGCAGAAGCAGGACGACGTGGTCGCGATCCGCGAGATCGTGCCGGGCGGTCCGGCCGGCAAGTCCGGCAAGCTCAAGCCCGGTGACCGCGTGGTCGCCGTGGGCCAGGGCGAAAGCGGCGCAATGGAGGACGTGATCGGCTGGCGCATCGACGACGTCGTCGCCAAGATCCGCGGCGCCAAGGGCACCAAGGTGCGTCTTGACGTGATTCCGGCCGAGGCCGGCCTGGACAGCGAGCCGAGCCGCCTGGTGCTGGTGCGCGACAAGGTGCGCCTGGAAGACCAGGCCGCCAAGTCCAAGGTCATCACCATTCCCGCCGCCGACGGCGCGCCGGAAAAGCGCATCGGCGTGATCGAACTGCCGGGCTTCTACCAGGACTTCGAGGGCCGCCGGAAGAACAGCGACGACTACGCGTCGGCGACGCGCGACGTGGCCAGGCTGCTGACCAAGCTGCGCGCCGACAAGGTCGATGGTGTCGTGCTGGACCTGCGCAACAACGGTGGTGGTTCGCTCAACGAGGCGATCGAGCTGACCGGCCTCTTCATCGACCGCGGCCCGGTGGTGCAGGTGCGCGAATCCGGCGGCCGCGTCAGCGTCGAAGGCGACAGCGACAGCGGCATCGCCTGGGAAGGCCCGCTGGCGGTGCTGATCAACCGCGGTTCGGCCTCGGCGTCGGAGATCTTCGCCGGTGCCATCCAGGACTACGGTCGCGGCCTGGTCATCGGCGAGACGAGCTTCGGCAAGGGCACGGTGCAGAACCTGGTCGATCTGGACCGCTGGCCGGCGAACGAGGAAGCGCGTTTCGGCCAGGTGAAGCTGACCATCGCGCAGTTCTTCCGCGTCAGCGGCGGCTCGACCCAGAACAAGGGCGTGGTGCCGGACGTCTCGTTCCCGGTGTCGGTGGATGCCAGCGAATACGGCGAAAGCACCTACGACAACGCGCTGCCGTGGACCCGCATCTCCGCGGTGCCGCACACCGCGTACGGCAACTTCGCGCCGCTGCTGCCGAAGCTGGAAGCGCTGCACACCACGCGCATCGCCAACGACAAGGAATTCCAGTGGTGGTCCGAGGACGTCGCGCAGTTCCGCGAGGAGCGCGCGAAGAAGTGGGTGAGCCTCAACGAGGCCGAGCGCCGCGCCGAGCGTGACCGCGACGACGCCAAGCGCAAGCAGCGCCAGGAGCAGCGCAAGGCGCTGGGCCTGGACCTGGATCCGCTGGCCGAGGACGCGTACGACGACGGCCTGTCGGCGAACGAGCGCGACATCGCCAAGGATGCCGAGCGCGAGAAGCTGGCCGAGAAGCGCCCCGATCCGCTGCTGCGCGAGTCCGCGGCGATCCTGGCCGACGCGGTACGCCTGCTCAACAACGACCGCCAGCTCTCGGCACAGGTGCTGCCGACCGCGACGACGGCGGGTCATTGGGCCGACTGAGGCTTGGGTAAAGCCAAGAGCTAATCCCCCTCAATCCCCCTTTTTTCAAAGGGGGAAGTTGAAAAGCGCGGGGCGTGCTTTGTCTCCTTGGAACAACGGACGGAGCTTCGCTCCTGCTCCCTCCTTGGGCCAAAGAACGGAGCTTCGCTTGCGCTTCTCCCCTCTTTGAAAAAGAGGGGCCGGGGGAGATTCACGGGGTCTGCGGAGCTCCAGACCTGCAGCAAGATCCGGATAGCGGGCTATGCGGCGTCCTCGCTAGGCTTTGCCCCATGAACACCGCCCGCCAGCTTCGCGACAAGCTCGATCACGCCAGGCGCCTGCTCGACGACGGTGAGCCGACGCTGGCCGAGCTGGCGGCGCAGGTGGACCTGAGCGCCTCGCACCTACAGCGCCGGTTCGCCGAACATTTCGGACTGAGTCCCGCCGAGTACCTCGCCCAGCGCAAGCTGGGGACGCTGAAGCTGGCGCTGCGCGAAGGCAGCGACGTCAGCGCGGCGTTGTACGACGCCGGCTACGGGTCGCCCTCGCGCGTGTACGAAGGCGGCGCGGCGCGACTGGGTATGACGCCGGCGCGGTACCGGTCGGGCGGCGCGGGCGAACAGATCCGCTGGAGCATCGCCGACACGGCGCTCGGCCAGGCGCTGGTGGCGACGACCTCGCGCGGCATCTGCATGATCGAGCTCGGCGAGGACGCGGCGCAGCTGGAAGCACAACTGCATGCCGAGTTCCCCAAGGCGCAGCTCGAGCGCGTGGACTCCGGACGCGACGAGTTCCTCGCGCCGCGCCTGCGCGCCGTGGCCGATGCGCTGGCCGGCAGGCAGGCGCAGGTACCGGTCGACCTCATCGGTACCGCGTTCCAGAAGAAGGTCTGGGACGCCCTGATGAAGATCCCGCGCGGGCAGACGCGCAGCTACGCCGACATCGCGCGGCAGATCGGCCATCCTCGCGCCACGCGCGCCGTCGCCAACGCCTGCGCCGGCAACCGCCTGGCCGTGGTCGTGCCCTGTCATCGCGTGGTGCGCGGAGACGGCTCACTGGGCGGCTACCGATGGGGCCTGCCGATGAAACAGCAGGTCCTGGCGCGTGAACGCGCGGCCTGAGCGCCTTGACCGTGCCGCTCGTCGGAACACCGGCCGACGGTTGAGCCGGATCAACGGCATGGCCGCGCCGGAACCCGAAGGTGGTGGTACATCCACCCTGCGGAGGCCGCCATGTACCACCACATCTGCATTCCCACCGATGGATCGCCGCTGTCCGACCACGCCATCGACCAGGCGCTGGAGCTGGCGAAGACGCTGCGCGCCCGCGTGACCGTGCTGTGCGTGACGCAGCCGTACCACGTGTTCGCGGTGACGCCGGAACAGATGATCGCGGTGCGCGACGACTACGAGCGCGAGGCGCGCGAAATGGCGCGCAGCCACCTGCGGACCGTGGAAGCACGGGCGCACGCGCTGAGCGTGCCGTGCGACAGCGTGGTCATCGAGGACGAGTTCCCGTACGAGGCGATCATCGCGATCGCGCACGAGCGTGGCTGCGATCTCATCGCGATGGCTTCGCACGGCCGGCGCGGCATCAAGGCGCTGGTGCTGGGCAGCGAGACGCTGAAGGTACTCACCCACTCGACCATTCCGGTGCTGGTGTACCGCCAGCCGTCGTAAGTACCGTTCGATGAACCGGCGCGGACGCGCTATTTCCTGCGTCGCGCCGGCGGTGGGCGCGTGGGCAGTTCCAGGCCCAGCTTGATCGGCTCGAACACCATCCGGGTTTCGTAGCGCTTGAGGTTCTCGTCGCCGCCGAACAGCCGGTCGGCGACTTCGCGGCAATGGGCCACGCCGGTCGTGGCCAGGATCACCAGATAGTCCCACTCGCCGGCCAGCGTGTAGCACTGCTGCACCTCCGGCGCACCGCGCATGCGCGCGTGGAAGGCCGCGTGCAGCTTCGCCGAGTCGCGCTCCATCGCCACCAGTACCGTCGCCAGCGTGATCGTTCCGCCCAGTGACCTGGGGTCGAGCACGGCGATCTCGCGCATCAGCCCGCTGCGGCGATAGCGCGTCAGCCGGCGCTGTACGGCGCTGGCCGACAGGCCCACCGCTTCGCCCAGCGCGGTCAGCGTGGATGCGGAATCGCGCTGCAGGAGCTCCAGCAGGCGATGGTCGAATTCGTCGAGCATCAGGGGTGTGGCGGCCATGCAAAATTTTTGCGTTCTTGCGCAGGATTTATCAATCACGTCGCGGCATCCGGCGTTACGCTTTGCCTATCCGAACGTTTCCTGCACCGGCGGTGCGGGGCTCCGGCCACATCGGCAAGGGCTCCGCACGGCGCGGTGCCCGCGGCGTTCGGGGCAAAACACGCTGTTGGCAGTGCCGCACCTCCACCCCACGTCTGGACACCGCATGAGCACCGCTGCACCCACCGTCGCCCGGGCCGCCCCCGGCGCGCTGGCCGTCGCCTTTGCCCTGGCCTCGGTCTACATCCTCTGGGGCTCGACCTACCTCGCCATCCGCTTCGCGCTGGAGAGCTACCCGCCGTTCCTGCTGGGCGCCGGCCGCATGTTCCTGGCCGGCCTGATTATGTACGTAGTGCTGCGCTGGCGCGGCGGCGCATCGCCGACCGGCCGGCAGTGGCGCACGCTGTGGATCCTCTCGATCTGGATGGTGCTGCTGTCCAACGGGCTGGTGAACCTGGCCGAGACCGAGGTCGGTTCCGGCCTGGCCGCGATCGCGGTGGCCTCGATGCCGCTGTTCGCCGGCGTGTTCGCGATGTTGCGCGGACGCCATCCCTCGCGCATCGAATGGGTGGGCCTGGTGATCGGCTTCCTCGGCGTGCTGTGGCTGAGCGCAGGCGGCGAGCTGTCGTCCTCGACGCTGGGCCTGGTGTGCCTGGTCATCGCGCCGATCGCCTGGGCCTGGGGTTCGATCTGGAGCCGCGACCAGGACCTGCCGCAGCCCTTCATGTCGGCGGCGGGGCAGATGCTCACCGGCAGCGTGTGGATGCTGCTCGCCGCGGTCCTGCACGGCGAGCGCATCACGCAGATGCCGAGCGTCAGCGCGACCACCGCGATGCTGTACCTGGTCGTGGCCGGTTCGATCTTCGGCTTCACCGCCTACATCTGGCTGCTGCATCACGTGCGGCCGGCGCTGGCGACCAGCTATGCCTACGTCAATCCGCCCATCGCGGTGGTGTTCGGCGCGCTCATCGGCGGCGAGCGCTTCACCGCGCACGACCTCGGCGCGATGGCGGTGATCCTGCTGGGCGTGGTGATCATCACCCTGTCCAAGGCGCGTGCGAGCAAGCCCGTGGCACCGGCGTCCACCTCGGAGCCGGCGGCATGACCGGCGCGCACGAGACGCGCAACGGGCTGTGGATCGCCGCGGCTTCGTTCGTGCTGTGGGGCCTGATGCCGCTGTACTGGCATCTGCTCAAGACCGTGCCGTCGATCCAGATCGTCGTGCATCGCATCGTGTGGAGCGCGCTGCTGGTCGCCGGCTGGCTGTTCTGGAAGCAGGGACGCGGCTGGCTGCGCGCCACGCTGGCCCGGCCGCGCGCGGCGTGGATGCTGGCGCTGAGCGGCACGCTCATTTCGTTCAACTGGGGCCTGTACGTGTGGGCGGTTAACGCCGGACATGTCGTGGAGACCAGCCTGGGCTACTTCATCAATCCGCTGCTCAACGTCGTCATCGGCGTTGCGTTCCTGCGCGAACGGCTCACACGCCTGCAGTGGGTGGCGGTCATGCTGGCGCTGCTCGGTGTGGCGTGGCTGACCTGGCAGTACGGCCGACCGCCGTGGATCGCCATCGCGCTGGCGTTGTCGTTCGGCCTGTACGGACTGGTGCGCAAGCTGGTCGCGGTGGATGCCGTCGCCGGCCTGGGCGTGGAGAGCCTCTACCTGTTCCTGCCTGGGCTGGCGGTGATGCTGTGGGGCGAGACGCACGGCATGGGCGGCTTCCTCGGCGGCTGGGGCATCGCGATGGACCTGCTGCTGGTGTTCGCCGGCGTGCTCACCGCGCTGCCACTGATCGGCTTCGCCTACGCGGTACGGCGCATTCCGCTGTCGGTGGTCGGGCTGATGCAGTACATCGCGCCGACGCTGCAGTTCCTGATCGGCGTGCTGATCCTGCGCGAGCCGTTCGACGCCGCGCGGCTGGTCGGTTTCGTTTTCATCTGGTGCGGCCTGGCGGTGTTCGCCACCGACGGGCTGATGCGCGCGCGCCGGCCGATTGCGCCGGCCGCCGCCTGATTCCTTCCTGAGGCCTGCGATGAACAAGACCACGTTGAACGCACTGGCACTGTTTCCGCTGCAACTGGAGGCGCACTACGCGGCCATTCCGCGCGAGTTCCGCCACTGGGCACCGCCGAGCTGGGACGGCATTCCCAGCGAGCATTTCACCGCGATCGAGCAGCTGTGCCACGTGCGCGACATCGAGGTGGAGGGCTACCAGGAGCGCATTCGCCGCACGCTGGACGAAGAACATCCGCTGCTGCCTTCCATCGACAGCGAACCGCTGGCGATCGAGCGGCGCTACGGCGATGCCGATGCCGACGAGGTGCTGCACGCGTTCCGCGACGCACGTTCGCGCACGGTCGAGACCATCGCGCGCCTGGACGAGCGCCAGCTGGCGCGCACGGCCGAGTTCGAAGGTTATGGCCCGCTCACACTGCGCAGCCTGGCGCATTACCTGTGCAGCCACGACCAGCAGCACTTGGCGGGCCTGCAGTGGCTGTTGGGGAAGATCGAGGCGGAGCGGGTCGCGCGGACTCGCGCGTAGTGTGGAGCCATGCGTGGTCTTACGTAGTGACTGGATCTTCGCCTGATAGCCGTCATTCCCGCGAAAGCAGGAATCCATCTGCATGACGCATCACGCCCTACGTAAGGCTTGGCCCATCTGATCGCTGATTCCCGCTTTCGCGGGATGACGACTGTTGTGCGGGGCTGATGGGGTCTTGCGCGGTATGACGATACTGTTGCGTTAGTGATGATGCGTCGGGAATGGCGGCATTGGCTATGAACCTGATTGTCGTCATTCCCGCGAAAGCGGGAATCCATCTGCCTGACGCATCACGCACTGCGTAAGGCTTGCCCCCATCTGGTCGCTGGATTCCCGCCTTCGCGGGAATGACGGCTGTTGTGCGGGAATGCGGTTGCTCGAAACCTTCATCGCCGGAAAAAGAAAGGCCGCGATCGCTCGCGGCCTTTCGGTTGCCATCACCGCGTGGACATCATGCCGCGCGCAGTGCATCCGTCACCGGCAGGCGCGCCGCGCGCAATGCGGGGAACAGG
Organism: Lysobacter sp.; assembly: GCF_035655815.1. Taxonomy (NCBI): domain Bacteria; kingdom Pseudomonadati; phylum Pseudomonadota; class Gammaproteobacteria; order Lysobacterales; family Lysobacteraceae; genus Lysobacter; species Lysobacter sp. Next base: position 59,996 of record NZ_DASRTS010000035.1, on the reverse strand, counting down.
CCGCCGACGAAGCCGATGGCAAGCGCCCACTTCAGGCCCGTCCACATTACCGCCGGCGTGACCTTGAACTCGAAGGTCAGCTGTCCCACGCCGCCGGCAATGGTGGAGGCGGTGTATCCGTTGAAGATGAGCCAGGCGAGCGCGCCGCCGATCAGGCCGCCAACCAACGCCAGCAGCATGGTTTCCAGCATCACCGCAATCACGACCGGCACCGAACGAAAGCCGATGGCGCGCAGCGTGGCGATTTCCCGTGCGCGTGTCGCCACGGTTGCGAACATGGTGTTGAGTGCCCCGAAGATGGCACCGATCGCCATGATCGCGCCCACGACGATGCCGATCACGCGAATGATCTTCACCATCTGCTCGGACTGCTTGCTGAAGTACTCCAGCGTGGTGGTGGCATCGGTGTCCAGGCGCGGGTCCCCTGCAAGTGCGGCCTTGAACGGCTTGAACGACTTGGCACTATCGAGCCGCGCGGTCACCGAGGTGCGCGTGCTGCCGCGCCGATAGGTGGTGGCCACCACTTCCGCGTCGGCCCAGACCTCCGACTCCATCGCATCGCCGGAGCTGAATGCGCCGACCACGGTCCACTGGTCGCTGCCGATGCGTACCTGCTTGCCGACTTCGAGCCCGCGGAACTGGCGCTGCGCACCCACGCCGACGACGATCTCGCGCATGCCGGTGTTGAAACGGCGGCCCTCGACGAGCTTCACGTTGGGGCGCACCGCCCATGCCTGCTCGCCCACGCCGCGCAACTGCACGCTTCCGTCCTCGTCGGGTCCACCGTCGCGCAGCGGCATGTTGGCCGCCACCACGAGTTCGGCCGAGGCGATGGGACGACCCTGCGCGTCACGCGCGATGCCCGGAGCCTGGGCGATCACGTTGATGCTGTCGTGGTTGAGCGTGGACATCACCTCCGCCGCAGAGGCGCCGCGCAGCACGATGGCGGTGTCCTCGCTGCCACTGCGGCGCAATGTCTCGCGATAGCCCTCGGCCATCGCCAGCATCGCCACCAGCACGGCGACCACGCCGGCGATGCCGATCACGATCACCGACGAGGATCCCAGCCGCTGGCGCAGGGTGGACACGCCAACCTGCGTCACCGAACTGGCCTGGCGGCCGCGTCGGCTGAGCAGCATCCAAAGTGCAAAGGCAACGGCGAGCGCCAGCAGCGCGTACCAGGGCAATGCCAGCCACGCCACCAGGCCCAGTGCCACCAACAGCACCAGACCGAGACCACCGAAGAACGACTTCAACTTGTTCATGAGGATCTCCTTAGCGGCCCGACAGCGCGTCCACGATGTTCAGGCGCATCGCACGCAGCGCCGGCAACGCGCCGACCAGCAGGCCGATGCCGATCATCAGGGCCAGGCCCAGTGCCCAGCTGCTCAGGCCGACCGGCGGCATGTTGATCATCCCGCCACTGCCGACGTTCACGATCGGTCCGATTACCGCGGCCAGGCCCAGCCCCAGCGCGCCGCCGATCAGGACAAGCAGCACGGATTCCGTCAGCACCAGCCCCAGCACGCTGCCGTTGCTGAAACCGATGGTCTTGAGGATCGCCAGCTCGGGGATCCGCTCGCGCACCGCCTGGGCCATGGTGTTGCCGGTCAGGAGCAACAGGGTGAAGAACACCGCACCCATGATCGAGCCCACGATCAGGCCGATGTTCGCCGTCTGCTTCATCCATGAAGCGAACGCGGCTTGCTCGGTCATGGTCTTGGTTTCGTTGGCTGAATTCGCCGAAAGGGCATCGATGCGCTTTGCGACGCGGTCGGCCTGGCCGGCGTCCTTGACCTTTACCACGTACCAGCCGACTTCACCGCGGTTGTACGGCGTGGACTCGTCGAAGTACTTCCACTGCATCAGTACGAGGCTGTCGTACCAGCCACCGCTCTTCTTGTCCTTGGAACGTAGCGTGCCGACGATGTCGAAGCTCCAGTTCTTCGTGCCGTCGCGGTTGGGAAAGATCGTCGACTGCAGCGGGATCCTCTGGCCCACCTTCCAGCCAAAGCGCTTCATCAGCGTCTCGCCGACGAGTATGCCGGTGCGCGTGCTGTCGAATGCCGCGCGTTCGGCCGCGCTCACTTCGATCTCTGGATAGAGGTCGAGGTAGTTCGGTGCCACCGCGAAGCTGAAGATCTGGTTGCGCGGGTCCTGGTACGCCCCGCCGAACCAGTTGGCGTAGGTGACCGTGGACACGCCATCGACCTGCTTGATGCGCTCGTTGAGCGCCAGCGGCAGGGTCTGGATGAAGGACAGGCGCGAACCGGTCTGCAGGCGCTGCGCGCCGGCCGCGCTCTTGCCAGCCTGCGCGAAGCTCTCGCGCACGCCGTTGAGCAGGCCGAACAGCAGGAAGGCGGCAAGGATCGACAGCAGCGTCAGCACGGTGCGCGTCTTGCGCCGGAACAGCTCGGCCCATATCAGGTGGAGATATTTCATGGCGTCGACTCCTGTCTCAGGCGGCGTGCGCTGCCTGTTCGACCAGCGTGCCCTTGTCCAGATGCAACGTGTGCGAGGCGTATTCGGCGGCCTTGGGATCGTGGGTGACCATCACGATGGTCTTGCCGTGCTCGCGATTGAGCGTTTGCAGCAGCGTGAGGATCTCCTCGGCCGACTGCCGGTCCAGGTCGCCCGTGGGTTCGTCGCAGATCAGCAGCGTCGGGTCGGAGACGATGGCCCGCGCGATCGCCACGCGCTGCTGCTGGCCGCCCGACAGCTCGTTCGGCTTGTGCTTGCCGCGTTCGGCCAAGCCCACCAGCTGCAGGGCAATCTCCGCGTTGCGCTTGCGCTGCGCGGCACCGAGGTTGGTCAGCAGCAACGGTAGTTCGACATTCTTCTGCGCGCTCAGTGCCGGCATCAGGTTGTAGAACTGGAACACGAACCCGACGTGGTCGCTGCGCCATTGCGACAGCTGGCCGGCGCTCAGCCTGTCGATGCGCTGGCCACCGACCTCGATCTCGCCCGAGGTCGGCGTATCGAGACCACCGATCAGATTGAGCAGCGTGCTCTTGCCCGAACCGGACGGGCCCATCAGGGCCACGAAGTCGCCCTTGTCGATGTCCAGGTCGATGCCGTGCAGCACGTCCACCTTTTCAGGACCGCGCTGGTAGGTCTTGTGCAGATTGCGGAGCGAAACCAGGGAAGCCATCGCATTTGCCTCGTCAACGGTCGGGCGACGTCCCCGACATGAACGGAACCGGCGCGGGGGACGTCGCCCCGCTGGAAGCCACTGCCGTTCGACGAACGGGCAGGGACCATTTCGACATGCCTATAGCGACAACGTTGTGGCGGACGAGTGTCCCCCGGGTCCGCGGGTTACTCGTCGGCGGCACTGCCGACGCGTACCCGCGCGCCGTCTTCCAGCTCGGCCGGAGGATCCAGCACGACCTCGTCGCCCGCGGACAGGCCGGACAGGACCTCACGATCCTCGCCGAGCGTGCGGCCTGTCTTCACCGCGCGCAGTTCGACGCGATCGGACGACTCGCCGGCGAGGGCGAAGGCGACCTCCCGGCCGTCGCGCTCGGTCAGCGCCGATGCGGGTACACGCACGCCGCGCGCCACTGCAGGCGCATCCTTGGGCGGCGCGGCTTCGAGGAAGCGTACGTTCACGCCCATGTCCGGCACGATGCGCGGATCCTTCTGCTTCAGCGCCACGCGCACCTTCACCGTCGCCTTGCCGCGATCGGCGGCCGGGATGATGGCGATGACCTCGGCCGGAATCTTCCAGTCGGGATAGGCGTTGAGGGTGGCTTCCACCGGCATCTTCGGCTGCACGCGCCCGATGAAGGCCTCGCCGACCTCGACTTCGACTTCCAGCGATTCCATGTCGACGATGGTGCCGATGCCGGTGCGGGTGAAGCCGCCGGTCGCGAGCGGCGAGACGATCTCGCCCGGCTGCGCCGCCTTGGCGGTGACCACGCCGGCAAACGGCGCGCGCACGATGGTGTTGTCCACGCCGATGTCGGCGATGCGCAGGCGGTCGTTGGCGACCTTGGCATTGCGCTCGGAGGTGATGAGTTCGGCGCGCAGCGAATCGCGCGCGGCGATCGCCTCGTCGTACTGCGACCTGGAGATCAGCTGCTGGCCCACCAGCGTGGACAGGCGGCGCGCATCGGCCTCGGCCTGTGCCAGCCGTGCGCGCACGCTCTCGACCTGGCTGCGAGCTGCGCCGGCCTGCGCCGTGGCGAGCGCGCGTTCGGCATCGGCATCGATCGGATCCAGCGTGGCCATCACCTGGCCGGCCTCGACGCGCATGCCTTCCTCGATCAGCACCTCGCGCACCTTGCCGGTGATCTTGGCCGACACCGTCGCCATGCGCCGCGCGACCACGTAGCCGCTGGCATCCAGCACGGACGCGCTGCCGCCGCCATTGCCGATGGCCGTGACGGTGGCGGTCTGCACCTCCACACCGCGGCTGCGGCCGAACACGGCCCACGCCACCAGTGCCAGCACGATAAGCGCGGCGATAGCCGCCAATGCGATCCACAGCCCGCGCCGGGAAGGCGGCGGAGGCGGGGCGCTCCGGTCGATACGCAGTTCCTTCAGCAGATCGGCAGAGTTGTTCATCGACATCCAGGACGATGGAAAGGGGGAAGTTTGGACAGGCCGGTCGCGCCGGCGCTAGGGGCCGGAAGTAACTTTTTCGCCGCGCGGCGCCGTGAATGGGGCACAGCCTATGCGATGCGGGCCATGCGGTCACCTGATGCTTGTCATGTCATCCGGGTGACGCCTGCGACTGCAGCGTAAACCACATGTTGCAGATGATGCCCGCCATCGGACCCGCATGGAGAGGGCAAGGCGATGAAGGGCGAACACGCGGTACTGGCGCGCCTGGAACAGGTGCGCAAGTCATACGGCAGGGTGGAAGCGCTGGCCGGCGTCGACCTGGAGGTGCGCGGCGGGCAATTGCTGGCGCTGCTGGGCCCCAACGGCGCAGGCAAGAGCACCGCGATCGGCCTGCTGCTGGGCCAATACGCGCCCGATGCGGGCACGGTGTCCTCGTTCGGCATGACACCGCATGAGCTGCAGGCGCGTCGGCGCACCGGCGTGATGCTGCAGAGCGCGGGCATCCCGGACACGTTGAAGGTGTCCGAACTGCTGGAACTCACGCGCAGCTACTACCCGCATCCGCGCAGCATCAGCGACTGCGTCGTGCTGGCCGGCCTACATGGGTTACTGGATCGGCGCTACGGCCGGCTTTCCGGCGGGCAGCAGCGCCGCGTGCAGTTCGCGCTGGCGGTGTGCGGGCGTCCCCAACTGTTGTTCCTGGACGAGCCGACCACCGGCCTCGACATCCAGGCCCGGCAACTGTTGTGGCGCGCCATCCGCGAACTGGTGGCCGACGGCTGCGGCGTGCTGCTGACCACGCATTACCTGGAAGAAGCCGAGGCGCTGGCCGATCGCGTCGTCGTGATCAACCACGGTCGCGTCGTCGTCGAGGGCTCGGTGAGTGATCTGCGCGGCCATCTCGTGCAGCTGCGCATACGGTGCGTCACCGCGTTGTCCGCACAACGCGTGGCGGGCTGGGCGCACGTGATCGATGCACGCGGGGAGGGCGACCGGCTGGAGCTGGTCGTTGATGCCGCCGAGCCGGTGGTGCGCCGGTTGCTTGCCGAAGACGCCACGCTGCGCGAACTGGAAGTGAAGCGCGCCGGCCTCGCCGATGCGTTCCTCGAACTCACCCGCGACGAGATCAAGGAGGCCGCGTGATGGACGCCGCGACGACAATCGGGAGTGCGCATCCGCACGGCACGTTGCGCAGTCATTGGCTGGAAGCGAAGTACGAGTTCCTGCGCCTGCTGCGCACGCCGATGTTCGCGATCCCGACGCTGCTGTTTCCGGTCCTGTTCTACCTGCTGTTCGGCGTGGTGCTGCCTGGTTCGCGCGGCGGCGCCGCGATGGCGCAGTACCTGATGACGACCTACGGGGTATTCGGCGCGATCGGTGTATCGCTGTTCGGCTTCGGCGCGAGCGTGGCCATCGAGCGCGAGAACGGCTATCTCGTGCTCAAGCGCGTGCTGCCGATGCCGCGCGGTGCCTATCTGCTGGCGAAGATGGCAATGGCGATGCTGTTCTCGGCCAGCATCTCGGTATTCCTGGCGCTGCTCGGAACCGTCGCGGCGGGCGTGTCGCTGGCGCCATCGCAATGGGCGCTGCTGCTGGTGGTGAACGTGGCCGGAGCACTGCCGTTCTGCGCACTCGGCCTGTACCTGGGCAGTCTCGTCAGCGGCAGTGGCGCGCCGGCCGTGATCAATCTGGTGTACATGCCGATGGCGTTCCTGTCCGGTCTGTGGATGCCACTGCACGTGCTGCCGCCGGTGTTCGCGCAGATCGCGCCGGTGTGGCCGGCCTGGCACCTGGGCCAGCTGGCGCTGAAGGTGGTCGGACGTGATGCCGGCTCCGCAGTGGGCCTGCACGTGCTGGTGCTGGCGGCGATCACTGTGGTGTTCTTCGTGCTGGCCCGGCGGCGGCTTTCGCGCTGACGGGACGGGGGGATAGAGTCATGCCGACGCGTCACGGAGACCGCGCCATGTCCGTTTCGATCATGCCGGTGCTGATGCGCTGGCGGGGGCGCCTGATTCCCGAGTCGGTGGGAATGGGCTGGGCGCCGTTCCTGCTGCTGGGCTACCTGGTCTTCCTGTTCCTGCCCGCGATCATGGTCTGGACGGGCGACAGCCGCAGCCCGTTCGGACGCGAGGTCATCCTGTGGCCCACGATCCTCTCGATCATCGTGTTCCTGCCGCTGTACTTCTTCGCCTACCGGCAGATCGGCGCGAGGCGGGTGGCGTGCATGCTCGGCATCGCCGCGCTGGGTTACGCGCTGCTGCCGACCAATGCCTTCGCCAACACCTACCTGACCTATGCGGTGGCTTTCGCGGCGACGCTCGGCGGGCCGCTGTGGAAGCGGGTGGCGTGGATGGTGGGAATGCTCGGGGGACTGCTGCTGGAAGTCGTGCTGCTGCACGATTCCATCTTCATCTTCCTGGTCACCACCATCGTTGCGGTAGCGGTGTTCTTCGGCAACCACCACTACCTGGAGAGCCGGCGCAAGCAGGCCGCGCTGCAGCTGTCGCATGATGAAGTACGCCGGCTCGCAGCCCTGGCCGAGCGCGAGCGCATCGGCCGCGACCTGCACGACCTGCTCGGCCACACGCTGTCGCTGGTGGCGTTGAAGTCCGAGCTGGCCGGCAAGCTGGTCGAGCGCGATCCGCATGCGGCGCAGCGCGAACTGGTCGAGGTCACGCGCGTGGCGCGCGATGCGCTCAGCCAGGTGCGCAGCGCCGTCACCGGCATCCGCGCGGCCGGTGTCGCGTCCGAACTCGCTTCCGCCCGCCTGCTGCTGGAAACAGACGGCGTGACGTTCGCCTACGAATACGCATCGATGACTCTGCCGTCGAATGTCGAGACGGTGCTGGCGATGACGCTGCGCGAAGCGGTGACCAACATCCAGCGTCATGCGCGCGCGCGGGGAGCCCGTGCGCGGCTCGCCATCGAAGGCACCGAGGTGGTGCTGCGTGTCGAGGACGATGGACGCGGCGGCGCGATCACGCCGGGCAACGGGCTGTCGGGCATGCGCGAGCGGCTCGAAGCGCTTGGCGGTCGTTTACGGATCGACTCGGTGCCGGGCCAGGGCACGCGCGTGCAGGCCTGCGTGCCGGTGCATGCGTCGCCATGCGATGACGCCCGCGTCGATGCCTGTTGCGTGCACGTGCCGTCCGCCGCGGCGTGAGCGCCGCGAGCGGTGCTAACGTGCGCGCAAACGCGGCGCGGGTGCGGACGATGATCGGAGTCTTGCTGGCCGAAGACCAGGCGATGGTGCTGGGTGCGCTGTCCGCATTGCTGCGCCTGGAATCGGACATCGACGTGCTTGGTGGCGCAGCAGACGGCGAAGCAGCGTGGGCGCTGCTGCAGCGCCTGCATCGCGATGGACGCGGACCCGACGTGCTGGTCACCGACATCGAGATGCCGGGCCTCAGCGGCCTGGAACTCGCGCAACGCATCCAGCGGCATGAGCTTTCCACGCGTGTCATCATCGTCACCACGTTCGCGCGAGCCGGCTTCCTGCGGCGCGCGCTGGACGCAGGCGCCAGCGGCTATCTGCTGAAGGATGCGCCGGCCGAGCAGTTGGCCGAGGCGATCCGCCAGGTGCACCGCGGAGGCCGCGTGATCGATCCGCAACTGGCAGTGGACGCATGGGGCGAGGCCGATCCGCTCAACGACCGCGAACGCCAGGTACTGCGACTGGCCGGCGACGGCCTGACCGCCGCGGACATTGCCGCGCGCCTGAACCTCTCGCAGGGCACCGTGCGCAATTACCTGTCGGAGTCGATCGGCAAGCTCGGCGTCGGCAACCGCATCGAGGCGTATCGGCTGGCGCGACAGAAAGGCTGGCTGTAACGCGCGTCGTGCGGTGCCCCGAAGGGGCGAACGGGGGGCTTGTTACCGCACCGCGCGCGAAAGCTGCGCCTCAGACCCCCGCGTGCCGCTTCAGCAGCGCATACGCGCCGCGCAGGCCCTGTGCCTCGCCGCCGGCGGGGCGGCCCGGGCGGTCCATGTCGTTCCAGCTGTACACGTCCAGGTGCGCCCACTTCTGCGTCGGTGGCACGAAGCGGTCCAGGTACACCGCCGCGGTGATGCTGCCGGCCATCTTCGACGGCCCGCCGTTGGCGATGTCGGCCACGTTGCTGACCAGGTAGCGCACGTACGGACGCCACAGCGGCATGCGCCACAGCGGGTCGCGCAGTTGCACGCCGGCGTCGAGCCACTGCTGCGCCAGCGCGTCGTCGTTGCTGTACAGCGCCGGCAGGTCCGGGCCCAGCGCGATGCGCGCCGCGCCGGTAAGCGTGGCGAAATCGAGCAGCAGCGCTGGCTTCTGTTCCACCGCATAGGTCAGCGCATCGCACAGGATCACGCGGCCTTCGGCGTCGGTGTTGTCGATCTCCACGCTGAGGCCGGCACGCGTGGCGACCACTTCGCCCGGACGGAACGCGTCGGGTCCCACCGCGTTCTCCACCGCCGGCACCAGCAACGTGATGCGCAGCGGCAGGCCGCGCGACATCACCAGTTCGGCCAGGGCGATCGCGTGTGCGGCGCCGCCCATGTCCTTCTTCATGTTGCGCATGCCGTCGGCCGGCTTGAGGTCCAGGCCGCCGGTATCGAAACACACGCCCTTGCCGACGATCGCCACGTGCGGGTGCGCTTCGTCGCCCCAGCGCAGCGCGATCAGGCGCGGCGCGCGATGGCTGGCGCGGCCGACGGCATGGATGGCCGGAAAGTTCCGCGTGAGCAAGTCCTCGCCGCTGACGACTTCGATGCGCGCGCCGAAACGCTCGGCGATCTCGCGCACGGTCTGTTCGAGCTGGTCCGGGCCCATGTGTTCGGTCGGCGTATTGACCAGGTCGCGCACGCGCAGGCAGGCGGCCAGCTGCGCGAATGCTTCGCCTTCGAGGTCCTTTACCAGCAACTGCGCCGGCACGCGCAGCGGCTTGCGGTAGCGATCGAACCGGTAGCTGCCCAGGCCCCAGCCCAGTTGCAGCGCCGCCATGACATCGGCCGGCAGTTCCGTCGCGATCGTCCATGCACGCGCCGGAAGTCCGAAAGGCGCATGCCCGTAGGACGAGGGATCGAGCACGTCGCCCACCCCGATCAGCGCTGCGGCGATGCCGCCCTCGGCCGCCGGCAGCGTGATGATCGAGAGCGGCGCTCCGTCGAAGCCCTGCGCGTCCAGCCATGCGCCCGTCGCGGCCGGCTGCGCCGCACGCCAGGCCGGCAGCGTGTCGCGGGTGACCACGTGCAGCGGCAGCGCTTCGGTGGCGGAGGTGGTGAATCCAGGCGGCAGGCTCATGCGGCGACGTTTTCCGGGGAGTGGGCCGCGTCCAGCCAGTCGGCCAGTTCGGCGAGGGTGGTGAACTGAAGATCGGGTTGCACGTCGGCATGCGGCCATGCGGCGCCGGTGCGGTTGAGCCAGCAACTGCGCAGGCCCGCGCGATGCGCGCCCACCACATCCATGTCGATGTCGTCGCCCACGTGCAGCACCTCGTGCGGCGACACGCTCAGGCGTGTGCATGCGGCATGGAAGATGCTGGCGGCGGGCTTGGGCGTGCCGTGTTCGAACGCGCCCAGCTGGAACGCGAAGTGATGGTGCACGCCGATGCGGGTGAGATCGGCATTACCGTTGCTCAGCGCCGCCAGCGGCACGCGCGCGGCCAGGCGCTCCAGCGCGGGCAGCACGTCCTCGTAGAACTCCACGCGGTTGCGTTCGATGAAGAACGCTTCGAAGGCGACATCGGCCTGCGCCGGATCGTCGCCACTGAGCTCCATCGCGCGCGCCAGCGTCAGCTTGCGCAGTCCCGACAGGTCGTGCGCCAGGTGCGGGTGCTCCTCATGGATCCGCGCGCGCAGTTCGCGCATCGCCTCGGCGGGATACTGCTGCGCCGTACGCGGGCAGTGCTGCAGCAGCCATGCGTGCAGCACGCGCTCCACGCGCTCGCCGATCGGGGCGAACGGCCAGAGCGTGTCATCGAGGTCGAGGGTGATCGCGCGGATGGATAACGGCATTCCCACATTTTAGCCTGCCGGCCGCGTTCCCCCGTGGTGGCGCCGTCCGTCGCGAGGCAGCCGCCGGGAGGCCTCATCCGTGGTCACCGTCCCGGTTCGGGCCTCCGGTGCGGTGTAAGCAGGTCGCGGCACCCGTGGAGCCGCCCGGACCCCGGCGCGCGTGCCGCAATCCCGTCGCCGGTGCGCCCAGGACGGCTCGCGCCCCGGCCCAACGCTGGAGGATGTATGCGCCACCCGAGCAGTTCCCCACGCCGCTTGCTCGCCGTCGCGGCCCTGCTGGCACTCATGGTCGCCGGCACCGTCGTCGCGGGTCGCTGGCCTTACGTGATGACGTTCTACGACGAGGCGGGCAACGCCGTGGGCTGGCAGATCGGCCACTGCGACAACAGCTACAGCTTCACCGGCCAGCGCACGGACACGTACACGATCGTGCCGTTGCAGTGTCCCGACTGAGGCGCACGGGCCGCACCGGAAGTCCCGTCCGCGGGACTTCCGTCCTTCGTCATTCCAGCAACCGCGCCCAGCCTTCCAGGCCCTCGATGCGCGCCAGCACCAGCTTGATGCACACCAGCAGCGGCACCGCCAGCAGCAGGCCGATGATGCCCCATAGCCAGCCGAAGACCATCAGCGCCAGGATCAGGATCAGCGGCGACAGGCGCATGCTGCGGCCCAGGATGATGGGCGTGACGATCTGGCTTTCCAGCGTGTGCAGCAGCAGGTAGATGCCGGCCGGCAGCAGTGACGGGAACAGCTCGTCGAACGCGACGAAGCCCATCAGCAGCATGATGATGATGCCGATCAGCGGGCCGACGTAGGGCGCGAAATTGAGGATCGCCGCCATCGTGCCCCACAGCAGCGATTCGGGCAGCGGCACGCCCAGCCAGTACAGCGCGCCCGCCAGCGCCAGGCCCACCGCGGTGTTGATGACGGTGATGGTGAGCACGTAGCGCGAGATCTCGCGCTCGATCGAATGCAGGATGTCCACCGTCAGCTTCTTCTGCTGGCGCGTGGGCAGCAGGGCGATGGCGTTTCGCTGCAGCGTCTGCCCGTACACCATGAAGAAGAACGTCAGCAGCACCACCGCCAGCACCGAGGCGATGCGGCGCGGCGTCGCCGTCAGCACCTTGTAGGGCTCGTTGAGTTCGGTGCGGATCACCTGCACCGGACGCGAGGTGCTTTCGCCGCCGGCGGCGCGCGCGATGTTCTGCGCCGCCTTGTTCGCGTCGAGCATCGGCTTGGTCAGGTCGCGCAGCTTCGGCGCGATCTGCTTCATCTCGCGCGGCACCTGGCGGATCCATTCGCCGGCGGGCTCGATCAGCTGGTTGGCCAGTGCCATGCCGACCGACAGGCCGCCCAGCAGCACCATCACCGCGCCGATGAAGCGCGGCACGTGCAGCCGCTGCAGGCCACGGATGATGGGGTTGCCCACCAGCGCGAAGAACATCGCCAGCAGGATCGGCAGGATCAATTCCTGCGCGGCCCACAGCGTGAAGCCGACGGCCAGCACCGCGAGCACGACCACCGCGGTTGGCGAACGCGGACGCGGCGGTGGAGGACGACTGGCGGGTTGTTCGGCCGGATCCTCGGACGAGGGTTCGGCGGCGGGTGGCGACGCGTTCAAGGCTGCACCTGGTCGACGGTGGCGGTGCGCGCGGCGCGCAACGCGGCTTCCGCACGCGCCAGCGCCACTACCTCCTCGTCGGGCGCACGCACGGCAGGCGGCACTTCGTCGACGGCGGCCGCTGCTGCCGCGGCGGGGGCGGCCTCGCGCACTTCTTCCTTCGCTTCGCCGGCCTCTTCGGCGGCGGCCTGGGCGCTGCCGCCGGCGAACAGGCTCGACACCATCGACACCAGGTGCATCAGCTGTCCGCTCTTGCCGATCGCGCGGCCGGGCTCGGCGCGTCCGATCAGAAAACCGCTGGCCAGGCCGGCGATGACGATGCGCCCCGGCGTCCACGCCTTGCGCCACGTATCCCGCAACTGGCGCAGGTCCGCCGCGACGCTGCGTTCCTGCGCTTCCAGCATGTCCTCGGCCTGCTGGACCTTGGCGATGAGCTGCTCGAAGCGCAGCGCTTTGACTTTCTGGCGTGCCATGTCAGGGCGGGGTGATGTCGATGCCGTCGGGCTTGCGCGGGAGCTTCTCCGCATCCTCGCGCAGTTTCTCCGCCGCCGCACGCGCGGACTCGGCCGAGTCCGGCGTGGGCATCAGGTCGGCCAGTTCGCCGATGCCCAGACGGGCCAGCTGGCGACGCGTCGCCTGCAGGCGGGTGTGTTCGAAGTAATGCATGGCGCGCACGCCGGCGAAGATCGTCACCGCCAGGCTGATCCCTGCGGCGATCAGCATCGCCACCAGCCACGACACGCCGAACGTGCGCAGCAGCGCCACCAGCGTGGCCATCAGCAGCAGCCAAGCGGACGCACCGAACACGATAGCTACCCCGGCGAAGGTGAGCGCACGCCCGAGTGCGCTGCGCGCCAGCGACAGGTCGGCCGCCACCAGCGTGCGCAGTGCGCGCGCGGACGCGGCGGTGGCGCCCAGGCTGGCCTTGGCGGTGGCGCCGATCTCGCGCAGCGACTCGGCCAGGTCGGGTGGCTCGGGCGCCGTGTCCTTGGCCTGGCGTTCCTCGCCGGGTTCGCTCACGGCTTACTTGTCGCCGCTGCGCGCCAGCTTGGCGATGATCCAGCCCGCCGCGAAGGCGACGCCGAACGACGCCAGCGGACGTTCGCGGATGAGCTCGGCGGCGCTGTCGATCAGGTCGCGGCCCTTGTCCATCAGCGCGTCGACCTGCTCGCGCGCGGCACCGCCGGCGTTCTCGGCCGCGGCAATTCCGGCCAGCGCGCTGTCGGCCAGATCGGCCTTGACGTTGGCCTTGCCCACGCGCAGCTCCTCGCCTGCGGCGCTGGCCGCGTCGCGCAGCGCGGTGCCGGCATCGCTGGCGGCCTGCTTGAGGCTGCCGCCGGCCTGGTTGAGGTTGGTGCGCAGGCCTTCGCCGTAGCTGGTGGTGGCCGAGGCGCCGGTATCGGTTCCGCCGGTGAGGGTCGGATCGTTGGGGCTGGTATTCATCGAACGGCTCCTGTGTCGTGAACGGGCGCGGCGGCGTAGCGGCGTCACTGCATCAGCAGATCGGCCCGCCGGTTGCCGCGGAGGATGCGCAGTACCAACTGTGCCGGAGCCTGCGTGAAGCTCGCGCGGAAACCCGGCAGGTCCTCGAAGTTTCCCGTATTCGAGGCGATCACCACATCGTCCTTGCGCAGGCTGTTGGCCTCGGCGCGGCTGCCGCGCGCGACCGACTCGATCATCACGCCCGAGAGACCCGCCTGGCGCAGGCGTTCGGGCAGTTCGGCGAACACCGCGCCGCTCAGGCGCGGATCGATCTCCTGCCCGGCGAACGAGCGCGGCTGCTCGCGCAGCGTCGCCATGAGTTTCAGCGGCTTGCCGTCGCGGCGCACGTCCAGCGCGATGCGCGAGCCCACCGGCTGCAGGCCTTCGTAGTTGCGCAGCTCGTCGCGGCTGTCGATGCGTTCCTCGTTGGCGCCGACGATCACGTCGCCCACCTTCAGGCCAGCGCTGGCGGCGGCCCCGCCGGTGAACACCTGTGTCACCACCGCGCCTCGCGCTTCGCCCAGGCCCAGCGCCTGTGCGATGCGCGCATCGACGTCCTGCGACTCAAGCCCGAGCGTGCCGCGGATCACCACGCCGTTGTTGGCGATCAGCTGGCCCATGATGTTGCGCGCCAGGCTGGTGGGAATGGCGAAACCCAGGCCGATGTTGCCTGCCGCCGAGCCGCGCGGATTGAAACTGGCGGTGTTGATGCCGACCAGCTCGCCGTTGAGGTTGACCAGCGCGCCGCCGGAATTGCCGGGGTTGATCGAGGCGTCGGTCTGGATGAAGTTCTGGAAGCCCAGCCCGCGCAGCCCGGTGCGGCCCACCGCGGACACGATGCCGGAGGTGACCGTCTGGCCGATGCCGAACGGATTGCCCACCGCCACCACGAAGTCGCCCACGCGCAGCGCGTCGGAGTTGGCCAGTGGCAGGGCGGTCAGGTTCTGCGCCGGGATCTTCATCAGCGCCACGTCGGTGTCCGGGTCCGAGCCGACGAACTCGGCCGCCAGCGTGCGGCCGTCGGCCAGCGTCACCGACACCTCGTCGGCGCCCTCGATCACGTGGTGGTTGGTCAGCACGTAGCCGCGCTGCGCGTCGACGATCACGCCCGAACCCAGCGACTCGTTGATCCGCTCCTGCGACAGCTCGGGGAACATGCGGCGGAAGATCGGGTCGTTGCCGAACGGACTGACCCGCACGCGCTGCTTGGTGTGCACGCTCACCACGGCCGGCGTCACCCGTGCCAGCATCGGCGCCAGCGACGGCAACGGCTGGCCGCTGACCACCGCCGGCAGCGCCGCGACCGTGGGCGTGGGAACGGCGGCCGCGGGCGCAGCGTTCGCAGGGGCCTCCAGGCCGTCGCGGATCGCGGTGGCGGCGAAGCCGCCGAAAGCGGCGGCCAGGGTCAGCGTGAGCAGGGTCGGCAGAGGGCGCATTGCGTCGTTCTGTGGAAGGTGAACAGGGTGGTAGATCGTGGCGCTGCGACACGGATCAAGACGGTCGGGGGCCGTCGTGACCGGGCTCCGCAAGGAATCCGCAGGCGGCCAGTGTCTGCAAAGACCACTAAATATGCGATGAAGTTTCACGCGCGTGCGCATCCCTGCGAGCGCCGTCGCGCCTGTTTCGCAGGCGCCCATGCGCCGTCGCGTGCCGGTGCGCCCAGGGCCCGTCCGACGTTCGTCACAACACGTGACTGCCATCAAAAAAGCGTTGACACTTCCGGGAGGCGGGGGTAGCTTGACCCCTCGCCTTCGCCACAAGATGTAGTGGTCGTGCAGGCGGGAGGAGCCCAAACTTGGGGTTCCGCAGGCCTGAGTTGCTGAGCTGTGAGCGCCTTCGGGGGAGGGCGCGGAACGGAGCAGGATGAGCGCAGATTCGACGAAAAACCGATGCCGTCGCGACCGCGGAAACGCGGCCGCGGGCATAGCCGTCGCTGGCCGTTGAGCGGTTCGCGACGGGGCTGGACCCAACATAAGAATCCACGGTGGCGGTCCCGATCCGCCGCCCGCAACAGGAGACAGGACAGGCATGAGCACAGTGCGCCTCGAGGCGGTCAAGACAGCCGCGGCCGAGCGGGAGATCCCGATGCAGCCCGCGTCCCAGGACATCTGGGACAAGAAGTACCGGCTGAAGACCAAGGCCGGCCAGGCGGTGGACGCCGACATCGACGCCACCTACCAGCGCGTGGCCAGGGCGCTGGCCGAGGCCGAGCCCACGTCCGAGAAGCAGCAGTACTGGAACGAGCGTTTCGTGTGGGCGCTGCGCCGCGGGGCGATTCCCGCCGGCCGCATCACCTCCAACGCCGGCGCGCTCGAGCACAAGCCCGCCACCTCGACCATCAACTGCACCGTGTCGGGCACCATCGAGGACTCGATGGACGGCATCCTGGAGAAGGTGCACGAGGCCGGCCTGACGCTGAAGGCCGGTTGCGGCATCGGCTATGAGTTCTCGACGCTGCGTCCGCGCGGCGCGTTCGTCGCCGGCGCCGGCGCGTACACGTCCGGCCCGATGTCCTTCATGGATATCTACGACAAGATGTGCTTCACCGTGTCCTCCGCTGGCGGTCGCCGCGGCGCGCAGATGGGCACGTTCGACGTCAGCCATCCGGACGTGAAGGACTTCATCCGCGCCAAGCGCGAGGACGGCCGCCTGCGCCAGTTCAACCTCTCGCTGCTGATCACCGACGGCTTCATGGAAGCGGTGGACCAGGACGCCGACTGGCCGCTGGTGTTCCCGGTACACGTGAAGGAGCGCGACGACCTGGACCTGGCGGACGCCAGCCAGGTGGTGTGGCGCGAGTGGCCGACCCACCGCAACTACATCGTCCGCGACGACGGCCTGGTGGCCTGCCGCATCTACGGCCACATCCGTGCGCGCCACCTGTGGGACATGATCATGGTCTCGACGTACGACTACGCCGAGCCGGGCTTCATCCTCATCGACCGCGTCAACGAGATGAACAACAACTGGTGGTGCGAGAACATCCGCGCCACCAATCCGTGCGGCGAGCAGCCGCTGCCGGCGTACGGCGCCTGCCTGCTGGGCTCGGTCAACCTGACCAAATTCGTGCGCGACCCGTTCACCGACAAGGCCTCCTTCGACTGGGAGGAATACAAGGAAGTCGTGCGCGTGTTCACCCGCATGCTCGACAACGTGGTCGAGGTGAACGGCCTGCCGCTGCCGCAGCAACGCGACGAGATCATGCGCAAGCGCCGGCACGGCATGGGCTTCCTGGGCCTGGGCAGCACCGTGACCATGCTGAAGATGAAGTACGGCAGCAAGGAATCGTGCGAGTTCACCGAGCGCATCGCCCGCGAGATGGCCGTGGCCGGCTGGGAAATGGGCCTGGCGCTGGCGAAGGAAAAGGGCGCCGCGCCGATCATGGACGAGGTGTTCACCGTCACCGCCGAGATGCTGCGCAAGCGTCCGGAGATGAAGAAGGACGGCTGGAAGATCGGCCAGGAAATCCCGGGCCGCGTGCTGCACGCGCGCTACAGCCGCTACATGCAGCGCATCGCCGAAGTCGCGCCGGAACTGGTCGACGAACTGGCCGACACCGGCGCACGCTTCACCCACCACAGCTCGATCGCGCCGACCGGCACCATCTCGCTGTCGCTGGCCAACAACGCGTCCAACGGCATCGAGCCCTCGTTTGCGCACCACTACAGCCGCAACGTGATCCGCGAAGGCAAGAAGACCAAGGAAAAGGTCGACGTCTACAGCTATGAGCTGCTGGCCTACCGCGAACTGATCAACGCCAAGGCGATGCCGTTCTCCGAAGAGCCGGATGCGAAGCTGCCGGACTACTTCATCGCCGCCGACGACATCACGCCGAAAGAACACGTCGACGTGCAGGCGGCCGCGCAGAAGTGGGTAGACAGCTCGATCTCCAAGACCGCCAACGTGCCGACGGACTATCCGTACGAGCAGTTCAAGGACATCTACCGCTACGCGCACCAGCAGGGCCTGAAGGGCTGCACCACGTTCCGCTTCAACCCGGCCGCCTTCCAGGGCGTGCTGGTGAAGGAAGCGGACCTGGAGAACACCACCTACCGCTTCGAACTGGAAGACGGCAGCGTGCTGGAAGTGAAGGGCAACGAGCAGATCGAGTACGACGGCGAGATGCACACCGCCGCCAACCTGTTCGACGCGCTCAAGGAAGGGTATTACGGCAAGTTCTGACGACCTTGCCCGTCGGAAGGCTCACGGCAGTACTTGAGCCGCGCCTTCCGCCGCGATGATGACGACGACGCGCCCCGGACCTCCGGGGCGCGTTCGTTTTTTTGGGTGTCCTTGCGCGGATCAGGCCGCGCGGGTCATCAGCGCGGCGATCGCCTCGTCGGTGTCCACCACCTGCGCGAACTCCGCGCGCAGCGTGGCCAGGTGCGCGCGCTGGATCTGGTCGGCGGGAATGACGCGGCCGTCCGCATCCGGCAGGTCGAAGCAGGCGCAGGCATCGCCCACCACGACCGTGCGGTAGCCGAGATTCGCCGCCACGCGCGCGGTGGTCGACACGCACATGTCCGTGCTGATGCCGAACAGCACCACGGTATCCACGCCCAAGCGACGCAGGCGCAGATCCAGATCGGTGCCGATGAAGGCGGCGTTGACCGACTTGGTGACCAGCGCTTCGCCTTCCAGCGGCGCGAAGCCGGGGCGGTGCGCGTTGCCCGGATGACCCGGTGCGAGCGAGGAACCGGCCATCACCGAATCGTGGCGCACGTGGATCAACGGCAGGCCGGCCCGTCGCCACGCGTCGAGCAAGCGCAGGCCGTTGGTTTCCATCGCCGGGTTGTTGCGCGCCAGCCACGGCGGAAAATCGAATCCGCATTGCACGTCGATGGGAATCAGCGCGGTGCGTGCATCGAAATTCATGCCGTGGCCTCCGCAGCGACGGACGTGCGTGCACCGTAGGCGCGTTCGACGCGGGCGATGCGAAGCTCGTAGTGGTGATACCAGTGGCGACGGCCATGTTCGCGCGCGGCCGCGTGCGCGGCGTCGTCGCGCCATGCGGCGATCGAGGCCTCGCTGTCGAAGTAGGCGACCGTGATGCCGAAGCCCTGCGCATCGCGTGCCGATTCCGCGCCCAGAAAACCCGGTTGCCCGTGCACGGCATCGAACAGCTGCGCGGCGGTCGCCGCATAGCCGTCCTCGTCGGCGCCGTTGCGCTGCGAGGAGAAGATCACCGCGTAATAGGGCGGTGGCGGAAGCGTGGCGAAGCCGTGGGAGTGGCTCATGCTGGGTGATGCCGTGTGGGAGGACGCCACGATGCGCGCTCGCCGACGCCGGTCTCAACCCGGCACAATGCCGGTGTCGCCGGCACCGCTCCCCCGCATGAAGACCCTCGACGAAACCGACCGCCAGCTCATCGCCCTGCTGCAGGACAACGCGCGGCTGTCCACCGTCGCACTGGCCAAGGCCGTGGGCCTGTCGCGCACCACGGTGCAGGAGCGGCTGCAGCGGCTGGAAAACGCCGGCGTGATCGCCCAGTACACCGTGCGCCTGGGCAGCGGTGGCGATCCGTTGCAGGCCTGGCTGATGCTGCGTTACGCCGACGGCTTCAGCTGCGACGACGTGATGCCGCTGCTGTCCTCGCTGCCGCAGGTGCGCCTGTGCCACAGCGTCGCCGGTGAACTGGACCTGCTGGTGCTGGTGCAGGTGGACACGCCGGGCCAACTGGCCGACCTGCGCGAACGCATCGCCGGCTTCAAGGGCGTGGACGACGTCACCACGGTGCCGGTGCTGCGTACGACGCTGGACCGGCGCTGAGGCGGCGAGCCGGCCTTCCACTTCGCGTCATGTTCCGGGCGAAGGGGAGCAACGCGGCAAACGTTCCGTCAACCCAGCTTGCGCGACGCCGCGTACGCCAGCAGGTTGCCCACGCCCGTCACGGCCAGCAGCACCGCGATCACGCCAGGGGTGACTTCGTGCCAGCCGAACGCCTCTATCAGCGCGAAGCCCAGCGCCACCGCCAGCAGCAGGATGCCCCAGCGCAGCGACGCATGCCGGCGCTGCAACGCCTCGGCCTGCACCAGCGAACGGATCAGCTCTTCCGAGCCGTTGCTGGCGATCAACTTGGCGCGCGTGCGCGCATCGACCACGGCCTTGATGGCGTAGGCGATGCAGATGAACAGGGTGATGGGGATCAGCGTTTCGAAGTCCATGGCGGCCTCTCGTCGAGTGTTCGGGTGGGTCTGAGGCCATGGATACGGCGGGGGCGGGCCCGGTTGCAGCAGCGACGTGAAGGATCCGTTGCAACCATCGGCCTCCCCGGCGTATCCACATGGTCATGACCGGTGAAACCCCGTGACCGAGGACGATCGCGCTCTGGTGGATGCCGTGCTGGGCAACGTGCCCGGCGCGTTCGAACGGCTCGTGCGCGAGTACCAAGGTCTGTGCTGGCACATCATCCAGCGCATGGTCCGCCAGCCGGAAGACACCCGCGAGCTGTGCCAGGAAACCTTCCTGCGCGTGCACCAGTGCCTGCACCAGTACCGCGGCGAAAGCGCGCTGAAGTCGTGGATCGGCCAGGTCGCCTACTCCATGGCCAAGCGTCACCTGGAAAAGCGCCGCATCGCCATCGCCGAACCGGTGGGCGACGACGACGGCGTGTCGCTGCTGGACCAGGTCAGCGACGGGTTCGACATCGAGGCGGCCTGCGCGGACGCCGAGATCGCGGCCGGCCTGCACGAGGAGATCGAGGCCCTGCCGCCGCTGCAGCGGACCCTGCTCACGCTGTATCACCTGGACGAAGTGCCCATTGGCGAGATCGCCCGCATCACCGGACTCGCCGAAGGTACGATCAAGAGCCATCTGTTCCGGAGCCGGGCGCGTCTGCGCGAGCGCCTGCATGCCCGGATGGGAGTGACCGCATGAACACGACGAACGATCGACGCCCCGATCCACCGCACGATGCCGGATGGCGCCGGCACGACGAGGAATGGCGTGCGCAGGAACGCGCGCTGCAACAGGAACGCCGTGGCCTGCCGCTGGACCCGGCCGATTCGCGCCTGGCCGAGTACCGGCTGATCGCGCGCGCATTGCGCACGCCCGCGATGGAACCGCTGCCGTTCGACCTGGCCGCGCAGATCGTGCAGCGCGTGGCCGACGCGCAGATGTTCGGCGAACGCGTGGAACGCTGGCTGTTGCGCGGGTTGATGGGCGCGCTGGTGGTCGCGGCGATGGTGGTCGTCGATGCTTACGGCGCGTCGTGGTGGCCGGCGTTTGCTGCGCTGTGGCCGGCTTCCTCCACGCCATCGTCCGACTGGAGCGTGCTGGTGGTGGCATGCCTGGCGATCTCGGCGCTCTGGCAACTGGCCATGCGTTTCGCCGCTGCGCCGGGAGCATTGCGACGCGCCTGACAAACCCACGTGGGGCGCAAAGGCTAGGTCGTAATGCGCCGCATGCGATGGAGATCGAGAGCGCCGTGGCGCAATGTTATTGCGCCATACAGAGTCATATCCGGCCGTACCGCCCATCCACGTAGGGCGCATTAGCCGAAGGCGTAATGCGCCGCATGCGACGAAGATCGATGGCATTCATGGTCGGGCGTTCGGGCTGCCGCGCGGCATTGATGTCTGATGTCGTGATGTTGTTGATGTTTGATGTTGTTGATGTTTGATGTCGTTACTGATGGTGTTGCTGTTGCCTTTGCTCGTCCCCGCGAAGGCGGGGATCCAGGGACGTTTCACGCTTTCCCGGTGCACCTGATTACGAGAGCCATAGCTTCTGCCAGCCAGGCTAGCGCGGAACTATGTTTCAGCAGGCGGACAGCAAGGCTCAAAAAAGGTCCGTGGATTCCGGTCTTGCGGAAATGACGACATGCCGCGCTTGGTGCTTCGATTGAACGTGTGGCTGCCATCCATGGCGTAGCGCGACTGGCTTTGGAGCCCCGGTCCGGCCAATCCATGGCCGGGCGTTCGTCGGAACGCGCGCCAGTGGCGCGCAAGCATTCCTCCTTGCCCATCCATGGCCGGTGTTCGGCTTGTCGCACGGCATGCCGCGTTCGGTGCTTCGATGAACGTGTCGCTGCCATCCATGGCGCGACGCGACTGGCTTCGGAAAGCCCGGCCCGGCCATCCATGGCCGGGCGCTCGTCGGAATGCGCGCCAGTGGCGCGCAAGCATTCCTCCTCGCCCATCCATGGCCGGGCGTTCGGCCACGCGCGACATGGCGCACGTGCTGCTTCGATGAAGGTGTCGCTGCCCTCCATGGCGTAGCGCGACCGGCTCCGGAACGCCCGGCCCGGCCATCCATGGCCGGGCGTTCGGCCTGCCGCGCGGCAGGCCGCGTTCGGTGCTTCGATGAAGGTGTCGCTGCCATCCAGGGCGTAACGCGATCGGCTCCGGAACGCCCGGCCCGGCCATCCATGGCCGGGCGTTCGGCCACGCGCGAAGCTACGCTTCGCAAGCGCGTGGCCTCACCCCTTCACGCACACCACCTGCCTCAGCGTGTGCACGATGTCCACCAGCTCCGACTGCGCGGCCATCACCGCGTCGATGTCCTTGTACGCGGCGGGTGACTCGTCGATCACGCCGGCGTCCTTGCGGCATTCGACGTGTGCGGTGGCCTCGCGGTGCTGCTTCAGCGTGATCTGCGCGCGGGCGGCGGTGCGGCTCATCACGCGGCCGGCGCCGTGGCTGCAGCTGTGGAAGCTGTCCGCGTTGCCCTTGCCGCGCACGATGTAGCTGCGTGCGCCCATGCTGCCCGGGATGATGCCCAGCTCGCCTTCGCGTGCGCTGACGGCGCCCTTGCGGGTCACCAGCAGCGGCTGGCCGAAGTGCTCCTCGCGCTGGACGTAGTTGTGGTGACAGTTCACTGCCGCCTTCTCCAGCTGGAACTTCGGCAGCCGGTGGCGCATCTCGTGCAGCACGCGGCCCATCATGGCCTCGCGGTTGGCACGCGCGTAGTCCTGCGCCCACGACACCGCCTCCACGTAGTCCGCGAACAGGTCCTCGCCTTCCAGAAAGAACGCGAGGTCGCGGTCGGGCACGTGGAAACCGAGCACGCGCTTCTCCAGCTGGCGGCGCGCCAGCTCGATGAAGTACGTGCCGATGAGGTTGCCGGTGCCGCGCGAGCCCGAGTGCAGCATCACCCACACCGCGTCGCTCTCGTCCAGGCAGATCTCGATGAAGTGGTTGCCGCCGCCCAGCGTGCCGATCTGGCGGTCCGCCTTGTCGGGGCGGATCTTCGGATGCTTGCGACGGATCACCTCCAGCCGTGCCATCAGGCCCGACTGCGCGAGCCTCGTCTCGACGCTGTCCGGAATGCGGCGATGATCGCCGCCCGGGCCGTTGCCGACCGGGACGCTGCGCTCGATGGAATTGCGCAGCAGCGACAGGTCGTCGGGCAGGTCGCTGGCGCGCAGCGTCGTGCGGACCGCGGCCATGCCGCAGCCGATGTCGACGCCGACGGCGGCCGGGATGATCGCGCCCTGCGTGGGCACGACCGATCCGACCGTCGCACCAATGCCCAGGTGCACGTCGGGCATGACCGCCACCCACGGCCCGACGAAGGGCAGGGTGGCGATGTTGCGCAGCTGCTGCCGTGCCTTGTCCTCGACCGGCACGCCGCGCACCCAGCCCTTGATCGGCGTGGACGCACCCTCGGCGTGCAGGAGCTCGTAATCGTGTTGCGTGTTCATGACGTTGTCCTTGTCTGCCCGACACTACGCCGGGCGTCGTTCTGATTCGGTGTTTCAGTCGTTGCGATTGCTCAGTCCGTGCCTGTCCGCGGGCCGAATCCGTCCGGCCCACGGGTTACTGCTTCAGGCTCACCAACTGCTTCATCAGGCCATCCAGGCCGCCGAACACAGTCAGCTTGTCGATCTTCTCGGTCACCTTCTCCAGAGCCTCCAGCTCCTTCAGGCGCATCAGCACCGGGCTCTCCTCGATCAGACGTGCGGTGTTGAGCAGGGAACGCGTGGCGTTCGCCTCCTCGCGACGACGGATCACGTTGGCCTGGGCCGCCTTCTCCGCCTGCACGACGCTGTTGAGGATCTCCTTCATCTCGCCCGGCAGGATCACGTCCTTGACGCCCACGCCGAGCAGTTGGATGCCGAGTTCGCCGGTGCGGCCGCGCACGTAGCCGAAGATGTCGGCGTCCAGCGAGGCCTTGTCGCCCAGCAGTTCGTCCAGCGTCTTGGCGGAGATCGCCTTGCGCAGGCCGAACTGCAGCTCGCGGTACACGTACTCGCCGTACTTGGCGACGCGCGTGATCGCGGCCACCGCGTCGGTGACGCGGAAGCTGGCGGCCAGATTGACGCGCAGGCTCACCTTGTCGCGCGTCAGCAGCTCCTGGCCCGACACGTCGATCGACTGCACGCGCAGATCGACCGACTGTGCCACGACGTTGCGGCGGAAGTTCCAGAACGCGTAGGTGCCCGGATCGAGCACGCGCGCCAGCCTGCCGTCGATGAAGACCAGGCCGGCGAACTCCGCCGGCACCGCCAGCACCACCGCCACACGCTCCAGCGAGGACAACTGGCGCAGGCGCGCGGCGACCGCCGCCGGAACTTCCAGCGTCTCGTCCAGCGACAGCGTGCGAACCTCCACCGACACCGGGCCCTTCCAGTACAGGCGACGCTCGCCGGGCGCCAGGACCTCTTCGATCCTGCCGTTCTTCAGTACCAGGCCGACCTCGTCCATGCCGATGTCGGCCAGCACGAAGGTCTCGCCGAGCGCATCGCCGAGGCGATCGATCAGCGCACTCTCGTCGCTGCCCACGTATTCCGGGCGCAGCACGATGTTGTGCAGCTTCACTTCGATCCGGTCCAGCGGATCGAACCAGCTGTACACGCCGGGCTTCAGCACGGCTTCGAGTTGACGGTTGCGATACACCAGGCCGCGCTCGCCGTCACCGATCACGACCCTCTTGGTCCAGAACATCTTCATGTCTCCTTGTTGGCTCTGGTGGTCCGATCCGCTTGTGCGCGAGGGATCGGTTGTCGCGTTGCTTATGCTGCTCTTCGCTGGAAGAGGGTTGCGGCATACGTCGGCGCATGCGCCAAACCGAGCACGCTCCCTCCTGCAGACAGGAGGAAAAGAAGAAGATGGAAACACCCCACGCCAACATCGCGGCCCCGTTGCGCTGCCTGCACGCGGCGGCTGCGTTCCGCGCTCCATGGCGATGACGCTGCCAGGATTGCGTTCGTACAACCGTCGCTCATGCTTCGAGGGCAACAGGTCGGCGATGTCACCGCTGCGGCGTTCCGTTGTGCACGACGCACATGGCGACGTGCCGGTGGAACACCGCGCGGGGTGTTTCCGTTGTGGGCTTTCGCCCTTGGATAACGACGTGACAGGTCGTTGGAGCGGGAATCGAACCCGCGACACTCAGGTGATGAACCTGATGCTCTACCCGACTGAGCTATCC
Organism: Lysobacter sp.; assembly: GCF_035655815.1. NCBI lineage: Bacteria > Pseudomonadati > Pseudomonadota > Gammaproteobacteria > Lysobacterales > Lysobacteraceae > Lysobacter > Lysobacter sp. The sequence goes on along the minus strand of NZ_DASRTS010000035.1, from coordinate 34,960 downwards.
AGTGGTGGACGAACCGGATTCGAACCGGTGGCGTCGGCGTGAAGCCGATGCTCTTCCTGCTGAGCTATCGTCCGCTCACGACACACTGCATCGATCCACGGCATACGCCACGGCAGCGCCGCGCGCACCGGAAGGGTGAGGCTTCCGCCACGAACCCGTGCCGCTGTGGATGTTCCGCCGATGTGCCGTGCACTGACGCCTCCGGGCGGCGAACCCGAAGACATCAATCCGTTGTGCGAGTGCATCCGCGTGCCGCCCGTGCCGAAGCATCCAGGCACAGCGCATCAGCGCTTCACGGCGTTCCCTGCCTCGAAACCAGCATGTTCCGGATGCTTCGGGATCGCGCGATGCAATCGCGTTGTGATCGTGTGTTGGCCTTTGCGAACGCCAAAAAGAAAACGCCCCCGGGTTGCGGACCCGAGGGCGTTCGCGTTCCTCGGGAGGTCGGGGTGACCGACCTCCCGTGTGCAGGAGATCAGTCGCAGTGGCCGTGTTCGTCGCGCGCACGCAGACCGAAGCCGTTGGGCTTGCGTGCGTCGTGCTGGGCGATGGGGAAGAAAATGTTCATGGCGTTGCGAAGATCAAATTGATGTGTGACTGCGAAGGCCGCGCACGTTACGCATTCGTAAATTTGAATGCAAGACCGTTCGTCGGGAAATGATTGGTAGACACGCGGTAGATGCGTGGTCGATGCGTGCGATGGAATTCCTGTTCGCGGATCCGGCTCGCTGTCATCGCAGTAATGGCTCGAGCTGCATCCACACGTGATCGCGCAGCTTTGGTTGCGCGGTTGCGACCGGATGCAGGTTGTCGTCCTGGAACGCATTGCGATCCAGTGCGATCGGCTCCAGCAGGAACGGCAGCAACGCCACGCCATGCTGCTTCGTCAATGCGGCGTAGTTGTCGCTGAATCCCTGCGTGTACTCGCGGCCCAGGTTCGGCGGCATACGCATGCCGATCAGCAATACCTTCGCACCGGCGGCCTTCGATGCACGGATCATGCGATCGAGATTGCTGCGCGACTGCGCCAGCGGCAATCCGCGCAGGCCATCGTTGGCGCCCAGTTCGATCACCACCACTGACGGCTTGTTCCGCTTGAGTTCGCCATCGATGCGCGCGGCACCACCGGCGGTGGTTTCGCCGCTGATGCTCGCGTTGACCACGCGCCAGCCCGGCTTCGTTTTCGCGATGCGGTCCGCGGTCAGCGCCACCCAGCCCTGCGATGCAGTCAGCCCGTATCCGGCCGACAGCGAATCGCCCATTACCAGCACCGTGCGTGCCGGCTTCGGTGCGGGCGTGGCCTTCGCCGCGGTCTGCGCGGACGCGGGCAGGGCAACGGCCAAGGCCAGCGACATCGCCGCAACCCAGCGCATGGCACATTGCACGAGGCCGCGTGATCGGCCATATGCCCTCATGGACGGCACGGATGCGCCGTAGAACAGATCTTTAAAGAACATTTAATCCTTGCTCCCGATGATCGAAGAACCCCGCCCGGGCTCCACCAGCATAAGGACCATCATGGCCGATTCCATCGCGCCGCGTACCACCACTTCCGCCGTGCTTCAGGTTGCCGGCCTCGGCAAGCGCGTGATGCTGCCGTCGGGCGAACTCACCATCCTGGATGATGTGTCGTTCGACATCGCGCACGGCGACACCGTGGCGATAGTGGGAGCCTCGGGTTCGGGCAAGAGCACGCTGCTGTCGTTGCTCGCTGGGCTGGACACGCCCAGCAGCGGGCGTGTGACGCTGGGTGGTGAGCCGCTGTCGACGCTGGATGAAGACGGCCGTGCGCGCGTGCGCGGCGAGAAGGTCGGCTTCGTGTTCCAGAACTTCCAGCTGCTGCCGTCGCTGACTGCGCTGGAGAACGTGATGCTGCCGCTCGAACTGCGCGGCGATCGCGAAGTCGAGGCGCCCGCCCGCGGCATCCTGGAGAAGGTCGGGCTGGGCCAGCGCCTGGGCCACTACCCGCGCCAGTTGTCCGGCGGCGAGCAGCAGCGCGTCGCGCTGGCGCGCGCGTTCGTGACGCAGCCTTCGCTGCTGTTCGCCGACGAACCTACAGGCAACCTCGACACGCACACCGGCCAGGCCATCATCGAGCTGCTGTTCGAACTCAACGCGCACGCCGGCACCACGCTCGTGCTGGTCACGCACGACGAACACCTGGCGTCGCGCTGCAGCCGCCTGCTGCGCCTGGACAGCGGTCGCCTGGTGTCGTCATGAGGACGTTCACGCTCGCGTGGCGCCAGCTGCGCCGCGATCTCGCGGCGGGCGACGTGCGCATCCTGATCGCGGCGCTGGTGCTGGCGGTGCTCGCGGTCACGGCGGTCGGCTTCGTGACGGACCGTGCGGAGCGTGCGCTCGCCATCGAAGCCAATCGCCTGCTCGGCGGCGATGCGGTGGTGCGCGGCGATACGCCCATCACCGGCGCGGTGCGCGAGGCGGCCAACGCGCCGCAGCTGCAGCGCACCGAGACGATGGAACTGCAGACCATGATCCGCGCCGGCGAGCGCCTGCAGCTCGGCGATCTGCGTGCGTTGGGCAGCGGCTTTCCGTTGCGCGGAAGTTTCCGCATCGTCGACGCAGGCGGTGTCGAACGCGACGCAGGCGACGTGCCCGCACGCGGCACCGTGTGGATGAGCCGTGCCGGCGCGGACACGCTCGGCGCGCGCGTGGGCGATGAGGTATCGCTGGGCGATGCGCGCTTCCGCCTCGCCGCGCTGGTGGTGCAGGAGCCGGATGCCGCGCTGGATTACTTCAACGTCGCGCCGAAGGTGTTCCTCAACCTGGCCGACGTGCCGTCCACGGGCCTGGTGCAGGAAGGCAGCCGCATCCGCTATCGGCTGGTGATCGCCGGGCCCGCGTCGGCCGTGGAGCAATTCGTCGCCATGGCCAAACCGGCGCTCGGCCGCGGACAGCGGCTGGAAACCATTTCCGACGCGCGTCCGGAGATCCGCTCCGCACTCGATCGTGCCGGCCGCTTCCTAGGCCTGGCGGCGCTCGTGTCGGTGGTGCTGGCTGCGGTGGCGGTGGCGATGGCGGCGCGCCGGCATAGCGCGCGGCATCTGTCCGGTTCGGCCGTGATGCGCTGCCTGGGTGCCAGCCAGCGCACGCTGGTCGGCATCCAACTGGGCGAGTTGCTGATGCTGGGACTCATTGCCAGCAGCGTGGGCGTCGCGCTCGCGTTCGCGTTGCAGTGGGCCATCGGCGGCTGGCTGGCGCAGGCGCTGAAGTTGTCGATTCCGCCGGCGGGCTGGATGCCGGCGGTGCAGGGGTACGGCGTCGGCCTGGTGGTGCTGATGGCGTTCGGTGCGCCGCCGGTGCTCGCGCTGCGCCGCGTGCCCGCGCTGCGCGTGCTGCGCCGCGATCTCGATCCGACGGAGCCCAGCGCGTGGCTCGTCGCCATCGCGGGTCTCGGCGGTCTGGCGGCGCTGCTGTGGTGGAAGGCCGGCTCGGCGGCACTGGGCCTGTCGATGCTGCTGGGCATCGTCGCGACGCTGGCGGTGCTCGCGCTGCTGGCGTGGTTGCTGATCGTGGTGGTGCGCCGCGCGCGTTCGCGCCTGCGCGGCAGCCTGCGCTACGGCCTGGCCAACGTCAGCCGGCGTGCGGGCGCGAGCATCGCGCAGGTGTCGGCGCTGGGCCTTGGCCTGATGGCACTGCTGCTGCTCACCTTCGTGCGCACCGACCTGCTGGACCGCTGGCAGCTCGCGCTGGCCGAGGAAGCGCCCAACCGCTTCATCATCAATGTGCAGGACGACCAGGTCGCCGACGTGCGCGCCTTCATCGCCGAGCAGGGCGTGGCGCCGCCGACGTTGTATCCGATGATCCGCGGCCGTCTGGTCGCCCACAACGGCAAGCCGGTGACCGGCAAGGATTACGTCGAACAGGGCGCACGCGCGCAGCGCCTGGCCGAACGCGAGTTCAACCTGTCGGTGGCCGACCACCTGCGCGACGACAACCGCGTCACCGCCGGCGAGTTCTGGAACGGGCGCAAGCCCGCGAAGCCGGAAGTGTCGGTGGAGGAGGAGTTCGCCGAGCGCCTGGGCTGGAAGATCGGCGACCGCATCTCGTTCGACATCGCCGGCCAGGCGTTCACCGGCACCATCACCAGCCTGCGCAGCGTGGAATGGGAGAGCTTCCGTCCCAACTTCTTCGTGATCGCCTCGCCGGGTTCGCTGGACGGATTCCCGGCCAGCCACATCACCGCGGTCAGCGTGCCGCCGCAACGCACGCGCTTCACCGCGGATCTGGTGGAGCGCTTCCCCAACCTGTCGGTCATCGACATCGACGCCGTGCTCAAGCAGGTGCGCAGCACGGCCGACCAGGTGTCGACGGTGGTCGAAGTGGTCTTCTATTTCTCGCTGGTGGCCGGTCTGCTGGTGCTGATGGCCGCAGTGAGCGCGAGCCAGGACGAACGCCTGCTCGAAGGCGGCGTGATGCGCGCCATTGGCGGTAGCCGTCGCCAGTTGCGACTGGCGCAGGCATCGGAGTTCGCCGCCATCGGCCTTCTGTCAGGCCTCACTGCCGCCATCGCGGCCTCGGTGCTGGCCGGCGTGGTGGCCACGCAGGTGTTCGACCTGCCGTGGGAACCGGACTGGCGCATGGCCGCCGTCGGTGCCGCGCTGGGCGTGCTGGCCGCGTTGCTGGCCGGCCTGTTCGCGACACGGCGCGTTCTCGATGCGCCACCGTCGGTGACGCTGCGCGAGCTGCAGGGGTGAGGTAGGCCGCTTACGCGGCACGGCCGCGTGGTCTGCCGAACGCACGACCATGGATGGTCGGGCCGGGTGGTCCGTTCGTTCCACGGTTGCGCCATGGAGGGCGGCGGTGCGATGAACGAAGCGTCGCCGCAAGCTGGCCCAAGTAGGCGAAGCACCCCGGGTATCGCCTCGCCGCAACCCGGGTGCGACTTGCGGCCTTGCCCGGGCTACATACGCATCGCAACCGGCATCGCGCTACTGCACAACACCCTGCGGCCTTGCGCTGAAACGCCGCGGATAGTCGCGTTCGCGCACCACGCGGTCCACTTCCTCGTGCGCCAGTTCCGGCGCGCCGTAGACGGCATACGCGATCTCGCCATCGCGCAGGCCGATCTGGTGCAGACGGTAACGGGGTTGTCCGCCACCGGTGTTCTCGGGGTAGTGCATCGGCGGCTCGGCGCCGTCCAGATCGAGTTCGCTGTTGTCGACCACACCACCGACGAAAAGGGCGCGCATCGCGTTTCTCCTGCGATTGATACGCCGGTCATCGTCGCCCGGCGCGCGTTGAATCCGCATGAAGCCGCCGCGGCGGGCATCGGCGAAGTCCGCGGGGCTTGCGTAGAATTGACGGCCATCACACGCACGGACCCGTACATGCGCGCCGACGAAGGCGACGTCGCACTGCCGACCCTGTTCATGCCGTTCATGGACGGTTTGCTTGCGTGGCCCGCGCAAGGCGGCGCGTTGTTCCTGCGCGCGCGCGAAGGCTGGCCGCTGCACCAGCGCGCATGGCCCGGGCTGGTGTGCGAGCAGAGCTGGCGGCCCGAAGCCGATGCGCTGCAGCGTTCCGGTTTCAGCCTCGTCGAGGCTGACGACGCGCAGCGCCATCCGCTGGTGCTGGTGCTGCCGCCGCGCCAGCGCGAGGAATCGCGTGCGCTGCTTGCGCGCGCGGTCGCACGCTGCGCACCCGGCGGACGCGTGGTGGCCTGCCTGCCCAACAACGAAGGCGCGAAGTCCGGCGAGGCCGATCTCGCGCGCCTGGCCGGGCCGTTGTCGAGCGAATCCAAGCACAAGTGCCGCGTGTTCTGGACCGCGCCGCTGGATGGACCTGCCGATGCGGACCTCATGCAGCAATGGTTGCAGGCCGACGCGCCGCGGCCCATCGCCGACGGGCGCTTCGTCAGCCGCCCCGGTGTGTTCGCGTGGGACCGCATCGATGCGGCGTCGCGCCTGCTGGCCGGGCACCTGCCGACCGATCTTTCCGGCCATGCCGCCGATCTCGGCGCCGGCTACGCCTATCTGTCGAGCGAACTGCTGACCCGCTGTCCGCAGATCACCGCGCTGGATCTCTACGAAGCCGAGTTGCGCGCGCTGGAACTGGCGCGCACCAACCTGGCGGAGTTCGCGCCGCGCGTGAAGCTGCAGTTCCACTGGCACGACGTCACGCGCGGCCTGGAGCATCGCTACGACGCCATCGTGTGCAATCCGCCGTTCCATGCGCAGTCGCGCGCGGACCGGCCTGATCTGGGCCGCCGCTTCATCGCGGTGGCTGCGCAGTCGCTGAAGCCGCGCGGCCGGCTGTGGCTGGTCGCCAATCGCCACCTGCCGTACGAGGCCGAACTCGCCGCGCACTTCGCGCAGGTGCGCACGGTGGCGCAGCAGGACGGATTCAAGGTGGTCGAAGCGGTGCGCGCGGGCGAAGGAGCCTCACGATGAAACTGGTCAAGCTGATCGCCAACCTCGGCTACGGCAGCCGCAAGGACGTCGCCGCGATGTTCCGCGAAGGTCTCGTTACCGATGCCGCGGGCGAGGTGCTGTACGCCGACGACAAGGTGCCGTTCGACACCATCCGCATCGACGGCGAGCCGCTCGATCCGCCCGCCGGCATGGCGCTGATGCTGCACAAGCCGGTCGGCTACACCTGCTCGACGAAGGATCCCGGCCGCGTCATCTACGAGCTGCTGCCGCCGCGCTTCCGCCTGCGTTCGCCACTGCTGTCCAGCGTCGGCCGGCTGGACCGCGACACCAGCGGCCTGCTGCTGATGACCGACGACGGCACGCTGCTGCATCGCATCGTCTCGCCCAAGGCGAAGCTGGCGAAGGTGTACGAGGCCACGCTCGCGCACGACCTGCGCGGCGACGAGGGCGAGGTGTTCGCCAGCGGCACGCTGATGCTGGAGTCGGAAACCACGCCGCTCGCGCCCGCGCAGCTGCACGTGGCCGACCCGCGCCACGCCGCACTCACGCTGACCGAAGGCCGCTACCACCAGGTGCGCCGCATGTTCGCCGCGGTTGGCAATCACGTCGACACGCTGCACCGCAGCCGCATCGGCGGTCTTGAACTCGGCGATCTGCCAGCGGGCCAGTGGCGCCTGCTCGACGATGCCGACCTGCAACGCCTGTTCGGAGCCACGCAATCCACATGAGCCTGCCCATCGATTTCGCCCCCGCCGCGGTCCTGTTCGACATGGACGGCCTGATGATCGAAAGCGAGCGCGCGCTGTTGCAGTGCTGGCGCGAGTCGTCGCAGCACCTGGGGCTGACGCTGGACGACGCGCTGTGGCTGTCGTTCGTGGGCCTATCCGACCGCGTCTGCCACGACATGCTGCGCGAGCGGCTGGCCGAGGAGCAGGTGGCCGCGCTGCTGCACGAGCTGCAGCTGCGCTACGACGCACACGTCGAAGCCGGGCTGCCGCTCAAGGCCGGCGTGATCGAACTGCTGCAACTGCTGGACGAGCGCGGCATCCCGCGCGCAGTCGCCACTTCCACGCGTCGCGACCGCGCGCTGCAGAAGCTGGAGCGCTGCGGCCTGCTGCCGCATTTCCACGACGTGATCACCGGCAGCGACGTGGCCCACGCCAAGCCCGCGCCGGACATCTACCTGCTGGCCGCGCAGCGCCTGGGCGTGGAGCCCGCGCGCTGCGTGGTGCTGGAAGACTCCGGCCCCGGCGTGCGCGCCGCGCTCGCCGCCGGCATGACGCCGATCCAGGTGCCGGACCTTGTCCATCCCGACGAGGCCACGCGCTCGCTCGGCCACCGTGTCGTCGAATCCCTGGTGCATGCGCGTGCGCTGATCGAGCCCGTCCTGCCGCTGGCCGGAGGCCGCACCGCGCAGGACTCCCGATCGCCGGCCTGAACCAGCCCCGGCGGCCGAGCGCATTCAGCCGCCCGGGCCCATGCTCGCCAGTTGCGGACCGCCCAACCCGACCCAACATCTAGTGGTCAGGCGCGTCCGGATGTGCAATATTTGCCCCGCAGCAGGGTCCGGCCGAGCGGGAACAGGCCGGGGCGGGCGCAGGTCGCCAATGGCGGCCTGCATCGGCTTCCGGCAGCGCGCCAGGCGCGCGGTTTCCATCGGAATGGAGTAGCGCGGCAAAGGACATCGCGCTTCGTGCTGCACGCGGAACCCGGGCCGGCTCCGCGTTCGTGTTGCAGTTGCAGGCCCGCGCGATGCGTGTCGTTGCGCGTGCATGCAGCAGGTATAGCATCGCTCACGCACCACCCCGATTACCGACCGCCAAACGAATGAGACGCCCGTCAGGAGGGCACACATGAGCAATGGCAACGGAGTGACGGCGACCCTGACACAGGCCGCCGATAACGTGAAGGACACGGCCACCAACATCAGTCACGCGGTCATGCAGCGCGCCGACGACGCCGTGACCAGCGCACGCGAAGCCGTCGAGAACGCACGCAAGGCCGCCAGGAAGGCGGTCGGCAAGGCGAAGAAGAAGCTCGCCGAGGCCAGCGCCAAGGCACGCAAGGAGGCCGCCACGCTCAAGCGCGAGGCGACCACCGCCAAGAAGAAGGCGGCCAAGCAGGTGAAGTCCGCCCGCAAGGCTGGCAAGACCGCGGTGGCCAAGGCCAAGGGCACCGCCAAGCGCGACGTTGGCGCCGCCAAGCGCAAGGCCGCCAAGAAGACGGCCAAGGCGAAGAAGGCCGTGACCGCCGCGCGCAAGACGACCAGGAAGGTCGCCGTCAAGAAAACCGCCGCCAGGAAGACCACCCGCAAGGCGGCCACCGGAACCGCCGCCAGCAAGGCGGCCAAGGCAGTAAAGCGGCCCACCAAGAAGGCCGCGACCAAGGCAGCCAAGCGACCCGCCAAGAAGGTCGCGAAGAAAGCTGCCAGCAAGTAAGCAAGCCCCGATTGGTCGCCGCGCCCTCGCGGCGCGGCGACCGCATTAGCCGTAGTTGAAGACGAGGCCGGGTCACCGCAGCGCATCGCGCCGGACCCGCCGAAAAACAGACGGCGGAACCCACCGCCATTCCCCGCAAAACTCGCAACGCATTCGCAGCAGGAGCTGGCCAATGGCCGTCAAGATCGACAAGAAAATCAAGGGCTACAGCGTCGTCACCCCGGAAGACAAGGCGCCGGCGCCCGCCAAGGCTGCCGCCCCGGTCAGCGAGCCCATGCCCACGGCCGACGTCATCCAGATGCACGAGCGCATCGAGCGCCCGGAGATCCTGGTCGGCTCCACCTACAAGATCAAATCGCCGCTGTTCGAGCACGCGCTGTACGTGACCATCAACGACATCGTGCTCAACGCCGGTACCGAACACGAACTGCGCCGTCCCTTCGAGATCTTCATCAACTCGAAGAACATGGACCACTTCCAGTGGATCGTCGCGCTCACCCGCATCATGTCGGCCGTGTTCCGCAAGGGCGGCGACGTCACCTTCCTGGTCGACGAGATGAAGGCCGTGTTCGATCCGCGCGGCGGCTACTGGAAGCCGGGCGGCGTGTACATGCCGTCGCTGGTCGCCGAACTGGGCGCGATCGTGGAAGACCACCTCAAGTCCATCGGCCTGATCCACGACCCCGAGATGAGCGACGCCCAGCGCGCCCTCATCGCCGAGAAGCGCGCGGCCTACGCCCAGCTCTCAAAAAAAAACACTGAAGTAAGCGCAAACCCCGCCGGCGACCTGTTCCCCGAACCCAAGGTCGCCGACGCCCCGCGCAGCGAAGACGTCGAAGTCACCGGCGAAGGCGCCGCCTTCCCGCCCAGCGCCACCATGTGCCACAAGTGCAGCACCAAGGCGGTGGTGATCATGGACGGCTGTGCTACCTGCTTGAATTGCGGGTATAGCAAGTGCGGGTGACGCTCGCGCCCTGCTTCTGACCAACTAGATTGTGGGGGTGCCTAGAAGGCGCTAGTTCGGACCCCAGAAGTCACTAGTAAGGACGCTAGAAGGCGCTAGTAGGTGAGCGATGGTCATAAGGACAGGCATCCCGTGCCTGCTCGCTTAGGCCGCCCCATAAATGGGGTTCTAAGCAGGGGGTGTGCGGTGCAGGTCTGAGCAGTTCTGCACGCGATTCGCGGCGTGCGCCCGACCGCCGCACTCTCCCTAATGGGGGCTAAAGCTGCCGTGCGGTCCTACGAGGGTTAGGGGACGCGTTGACGTTCTAGCCGTAGACGAGGTGCAACCCTCGGGCGAATGCGACCAGCCGAAATGAGGGCAGGGAATGGATGCAGGCCAGGTATCACAGCTCTTTCGAAGTGGGGATTGGGTGGCTGTGATCGTCATCGTGGTCCCTGCCGTTGCGTGGTGCGCAAAGGAGATGTTTGGGGCTATTCGGGCCCGCGATCAAAGGCGCCGAGAGTTCCTGGATCTATGGATTCGTAAGGAGCATCACGACGATGACTTGTGGTTAGAGGGCATCGTTCTTTATGGCTACGGGGTAACGTTGTCCGCGGCGACGATCCGGCACATCACGTCGCGTGATAAGCCTATGCAACGTCTAAGGGCGTTCGCGATGAATCATGCGTATTTCGTTTTGATCGTTCCCGCGGCGCGATCGCTTGGCGAAATCGGCGCTACAACTCACGCTCGCGCCGAGTGTTCACGTACACGTGGCTGTTGGTTGCCTATCTGATCCTCGTGTCGGCGGGCGTAATGTGCGCGCTGTTCGGCATCAAATCTGACCATCTTGGCATGGTGGTCAATGGAGCCGTACTGATGCTCGCCGCGGCTGCCTCCTTCTGGCGTCTCCTCTCCCTATGGGGTGCCTCGGCAAGTTGGCGAAATCATTTGTCGGATGCGCTCCCGTTCGTGCAGTCGCGCAACACGCACCTAAGCGTGCGTAACGTAAGCGAGACGCAGCCGAATCAGCGACGGCGCGGTTCTCGCCGCAGGTCCTGACGACTGTTTGTTACCTATGGTTGGGGGAGCCACGGATCGCTTCCGCTCTGCGCCGCGATCGCGCTACACGCAACCTGTGGTCCGGGCCGATTGAAGGTGAGCCCGGACGAGGGGTAGATTTGAGCAAAATGGTGCTTTGGAGGTTCTGGCCCCCATCGCATCGATGGAGCCAAGGTCGCAGGAGCGTGGCCATGAATGTCGGGATGCGGCAGGCTGCCGCTAACCAGATGCAGCTGATCGGCGACTTCGCAGAGCTGCGATTTCGGTGACGTGCCATGGACCTCGCGCCTGAGGCACGACAATTCAAGGAATGGCTTCGGTCCAGTCGCCGGGCTTCTCGGCTGACACAACCACAACTCGCCAAGCATCTGGGACTGGCTACCCGAGTGGTATTCCTCTGGGAGTACGAACGCTGCGAGGATCTGCCAACCCGCGAGCAGTTGAATGCACTGGCTACCGCCCTCCACGCGAAGGCTCCCGACCTGCCGGTTGATCTGTTGCCATCCCACGTCGAGGCCCCGCCTGAGTCGGAGAGCGCCGCGGCCACGTCATCCGAACCTGACGTGCCGGCGGTGTTGCGTGTCCCGCAGGAACTCAAGGTGTGGCTGCGGGGCTCGCGACATCGCGCGAGGCTGACACAGGCGGCGCTTGGCGACGCCATTGGTGTCTGTTCTGTCACCGTCTGCATCTGGGAACATCCGGGAAAACCCACGCTGCCGAGTTGGCCGAAGCTCGAAGCGACTGCGGCCGCGTGCGGAGTTGAGCTGCCCATCCTCCACCCGGATCTTTGTCTCAGCGGTCGGCGCAAGGCCAAACAGATGGTGCTCCGCGAGCTTCCGCCGCCTGCGCACACACTGATGGAGGAGATCGAACAAGTGGCGACGGATCTCGCTTCGATCCGCGCCCCACATGGCAATGCAGCGCGCAACGCCAGGCTGTTTCTAGAGTATTACGGGCTGGGGTCAACGTTGCAGGACATAGGCGATCGCCACCGCCTCACACGTGAGCGCGTGCGTCAGGTAATTGCGCGCATGCTCGAGCATCTGGCCGTCCGCCCCGCTCGCCGGGAGCGTTTCCTTGAAGTCGCAGAGCGTTGCCGCGGCCTTGGGCCAATGCCGGTGTCACGCGCCGAAGCGCAACTGGACCGATCTGCTGGGCGGTGTCACGCTTGCAGCGGCGCAAACCTATGGCGCGCATGTGCTTGGCGAGGGGCTGCCAATCGAGATTGATACCCGCCAGGCGGTGCCCATGCTGGTGGGGCGGGAGAAGGCGAACTGGGTGCCAACCGCCTTACGTCACGCGCGGCGCTTCATCCGGTTCAACGGCGCCGCCTTGCTTGACCAGGTGTGGGCGGCGACCCAGGAGGAGCACGAAGAGCGAATTACTGCGGACGAGGTTCGCACGGCGTTGCGCACCGTCTGCGGTTATGTGGAGCTTGATCGTACGGGACGGTGGTTCTGGTTCGGTGAGGCAGACGGTGCCAATCGCCTGCTCGATTGGTCGCGCCGCATTCTCGCCACGGCACGGGCCCGTGTGGATGTCGAGCACGTCCATGCCGGGATTTCCCGCTTTAGTCGCCTCTACGACGAGACGTCGCCCATCACGCCGATACTCCCTACCGCTGAGGTGCTGCTCGCGATGCTGGCCTCGTGCCCGGATATCGAAGTCCAGCAGGCGGACGACCTGCGGCTCGTCGACGATTCGCGCGTGTCGCGCACGGCGCCCGATGGCGTCATCGGGAGCGTGATCGACCTCCTGCGGACGCATGGCGGCGTGATGGCATTGGGCGACATCAAGGCAAGGCTGGTGGGAGAAGGGGGAATCAGCCCCATCTCACTGTCAGTCCAGTTGTCATGTTCGCCCATGATTCGCCGTATCGATCACGGTATCTATGCGATCCGCGGCGCCCGGCTGGAAGGGCACAGCATGCGCAAGGCGTACGTCCGGAACGCCAACGAGATCATTGAAATCCGGACCCACGAAGACGGAAGCATCAGTTGGGAGATGACGCTCACGGAAGGAGCCATCACGAATCGCCAAATGGGGTTGCCTGCAGCGGCTTGTCGCGTCCTCCAGCCCGGCAGGTTCCGCGTGCGAGGTGGAGGCACCGTAGACGTCGACCCGCACGAGAAGGTACGTCTGGTCCGCGGCGGTGTCCGCGAGCTCATTGCGATCGGAGGGCGGCCTGGCGACCGCTTTTGCGTCACCCTTTGGCCGACACAACGAGAGTGTGCATTCGAACCACTCTAGGCGCGTGTGGCCGTTGGCGTTCGGCGGACTCTTATGGAGTGCCGCAGCAACGTCGTTCGCCAGCGGGGATTGGCGTATCGCGCGTGCAGCCTTGATGCATCTGGTCGCGTGTGAGACGAGGACCACGCCGGCCACGATGCGGCGTTTGGTGACCTCGCCGGCGCCGATCACTCGCGGGCCCGGCGTTGCACCTACCGAGGCTCTAGAAACAGCGTTGCGCGAAAGCTGCGACCTGCGTGTGTCGTAGCACGTCATCGAATCAGTGACTCGTCCCATCAGGAATGGTGCCGTCGCACCAGCTCCTCGATATACAGATCTAGCGCCGCGCATATCTGATGTAGGGCATCCGATCAGTACGACGTCAACGACGCCGTCAACTGGTGTGCCCGCCCGTCATGCCTCGCGGCGCAGGCAGTGTCACGATGGTTATGAAACAAGCCATCCGGATATGACGACGAATGTGGAAAAAATCGATCAAAATCATATACTTGCACTTGGCGGCCCGGGCCGATACAGTCGGTGCAAGGTCGCTTCGGGTCGTTTGTGTATGCCCCAGCCGTCTGAAGTCGAGTTGAGGCTCCTTGAGCAATACGGCGGGTTGCTGGATTCCGCCACCACCGCGCGGCTGCTGGGCTATCCGAGTGCGGATGCCCTGACCAAGGCCCGACGACGCGGCCATCTCACGTTGCCGATGATGCGCATCGCCCATCGGCGCGGCTGGTGGGCGACCCCGAAAGACGTGGCGAAGTACTTGGCGCGCCTGTCGTTGACAGGACTCGTGTCCAAAGAAAAGAAAGGCGGCCGCCACGTTCGCTAGCTGCGCGAGAAAGGCGAGCTTCCCACCGCACGTGCAGAAGGAGGACTCCATGACCTAAGCGCCGATGGCTCCACCGCCAATCCGGGCTAGGAAAAGCACAAGGCCCAGCACTCCTGGCAGAGTGTCTGGGCCCGAAAAGCGATAAAGCTACGGTGCTTTGTCGCGATGGTGCCTCTTCCCCGCCTCTCTGTCAACGAGACCTGAGCCGCTTGGCCAGGTTCTCGACGGGCGGGTTTGCCCGGTCCACTTCCCGCCGGCATGTGCTTCGGCCCATGCCGGCCTTGAACGGACCTGCACACATGTACATGAATTCGATGGCGTCGATTGGGCGAGGACGCCCCACGGCGCTGCTCAGCGCATTACGCACGTTGCCTGCGGCGTCAACCGCACCCGCCATGCTCGCAACCCGATCGTGGGTGGGCGTGAGCCTGCCGCCCCCAAGGCGGTGCCGCGTGCGAAAAATTGTCCATCGCGGTGCGCCTCGGCCAGTGACCAAGGTGCCCTCGATTCTGCTGGGGCGTTGCGTGCACTGCGAGTCGGAACTGGAAGCAGAGCTGGCACTCATTCTGGATGCGTGCCCGGGCGTGATGTGGTTCGGCGAGCAACCCGCCCTCCTTCAGTACACACATCGCGGCGTGATCCACACGCATTTCCCCGACTTCGCGGTGGCCACCACCGAGGGTCGCGAGTTCGTCGAGGTCAAATTTCGCCATCAGGTCACGGACGAGGTGCTTGAGCGCACGGCCCTGCTGACGCAGCGCCTGCATCGCTACGGGGTGGGGTATCGGCTGGTGACCGAGGACCAGATTCGGGGCGGCACCGCGCTGGCCAACGCCAGGAAGTTGCTGGTGCGAGGACGGGAAGCCACCACGCCGATCTGGACGCTTCAGGCCTACGAGACCGTTCGGCAGCGCGGTGTGACCACGCTGGCCGACTTTGACTGGGAGCGGCCCGGCAGCTTCGACGCGGCCGGCGTCGCCCGGCAAATCATCGACGGCCGCCTGCACATCGACATGACCGCCACCATCGGCGCCGACACGCCCGTGCATTTGCCTCGTGCACTCGCCAAGGAGAATCGGCTATGGCGCTAGGCACATTCCAGATCGGTCAACGCTTCTCGATCGGCGAGGCGTCGTACCGCATCTTCCGCGAGATCCAGGAAGGCCGATGGACCCTCGAAGATGTGGCGACTGGTTGCTTTCGCGAGGAGACAACGCCGAGCCTGCTAGCGCAATGGAGCCGCGGTGAGTTGCGTTTCTTCGAGGGCGCGTCTGAGAAGCGGATGGGGCAGGCTGAACGCCTGACGGCGCTTCATCGAGCGCACGAGGATGCGTTTCGACAGAGCTATCCGGAGGCGCTATGGAAGCGGGCGCAAGCCAAACTGGTGTACATCCGCAAACTCGAGGGGGTGCCGATCACTGCGTCGGTGATCGTGCCTCGCATCCAGGCGATCTGGGAGGAGGCGGCCAAAGAACAGGCAGGCTCGGACGGCAACGCGGCACCGATCTTCGAGAAGCCACCGCATTTCACCACCGTGGCGACGTGGATCCGCACCTACCGCGACGCGGGATACGACATTCGCGCACTCATCGACCGGCAAAGCCAGAAGGGAAGTCGCGACTCCAAAACGGATGAAATCGTCGAGCGGCTGGCGGACGACGCGATTGCCACGCACTACCTTACGCCCGCGCGAAACAGCAAGGCGATGGTGCTCAAGGAACTGCGTGCACAGGTGGCGGTGCAGAACCTGGGCCGTCTCGCGTCCGAGAAGCTGCCGCTGCCCGGCCTCAGCTACCTCAAACGCAGGATCGCCGAGATCCCGCCGTATGACAGGTGCGTGGCCCGTTACGGAAAACGGGTTGCCGACATCCGGTTCCGGGCCGCGGGGATGGGCGCACCGGCCGAGCGGCCCCTGGCCCGGGCCAGCATCGATCACTGCCGTCTGGACCTCATGGTGGTCGACGAGGAAAGCGGGTTGCCCTTGGGGCGGCCGTGGTTGACGCTCGTCCTCGACGAATGCACCCGGAATGTCCTGGGGTTCTACCTCGGGTTCGAAGAGCCCAGCGTCGTCAGCGTGATGCGCGCCATCCGGGACGCGATCATGCCGAAGGATGAACGTCTCGCGGCCTACCCGAAGATCCTCAATGCGTGGGATGCCTGGGGCGTGATCGAGGAGATCGTCGCCGACAACGGCATGGAACTGCACTCCGAAGCGCTGGAACAGGCCATTGGTCGGTTCGGCATGCGGCTGCAGTTCTGCCCGAGGCGCAAGCCCTGGTACAAGGGGAAAGTCGAGCGCTTCTTCCGGACGCTGCGAACCGGTCTGGTGGACACCATCCCCGGGAAGACGTTCCACAACATCCTGGCGCGGGGCGATTACAACCCGACCAAGCATGCGGTCGTGCGGTTGTCGACGTTGCGCGAGATCGTCCTGACCTGGCTGGTCGACATCTATCACCAGGAACCGCACCGCGGCTTGGACAGCACGCCGGCACGGGAGTGGCAGGAACGCATCCAAGGCGTGGACCGTTGGCTGCCCCCGTCGTCGCTGTCCATCGAGAGTGCCTTCAGCCGCAAGCTGGAGCGTCGCCTCACGCACAAGGGTATCGAGCTGGATTGCCTGTTCTACAACTCGCATGAGCTGCGTGCCGTTCGGGAACAGTACGGGAACGAGATCCATGTCGAAGTCCGGGCCATGGACGAGGACGTCGGATCGATCATTGTCGTCGTGCCTGCGGCGGAGCGGGGCGGGGAATGGCTGATCCGGGTGCCGGCCTTGGATCAGGCCTATGCCGCGGGTCTGACGCGCTGGCAGCATGAGGTCTGCAAGCGCTATCAGCGCCGCATCCTCGACGACGAGGCCCGCGAGGTCAGTCTGCTGGCCGCCCGAGATCGCATCCGCGAGTTGATCCGGATGGACATGGATCTGGTGAAGCGCAGCTCCCGCAAGAAGCAGGCGCGGTTCATGGAGACCGGCCGGGCCGCGTCCACGCCCGCGCCGTCTCCCGCGCCCACGTCGACGTCGACGCCGCCACCGTCGCCATCACCACCACCGTCGCCGGACGTGGTCGCACCGCAGCTTGCCCGCCTCCCGGTCGAATCGATCGACGAGGACGTGCCGAGCCTGGTGTCCCGCCGTGTTACCTCATCGGAGAACCTGTATGTCTAAGCACACGGACCTGACGCAGTTCAAGAACCTGGTGGGCGCCATTCGCATCGACCACCGCGCATACGACGCGATCCATCAAGCCTTGAGCGAGACGTACGACGATGTTGATTCGGATGCGGGAGTGGACGGGGAGCCGGCCGTGCCCGCCTGCCTGCTGCTCATCGGCGAAACCCGCACGGGCAAATCGAGCGTGGTGAAGGATTTTCTTGCACGAAACCCGCCCAAACGTCGGAAGGACGGCATGCGCCAAGCCGTCATCTATGCCGCAGCCCCTCCGGAGGGCACGGTGAAGGCCCTTCTGGAGCAGCTGCTGAAGGCGCTTGGCGATCCGCTCTGGTCGAAGGGCAGTCGGACCAACATGACTCACCGCCTGCTCACGTTGCTCAAGGGGGTGGGCTGCCGCATGATCATCCTGGACGAGTTCCAGCACCTGGTCGACAAGGGCCAGAAGAAGCGCCTGTTCGAATCGGCCGACTGGCTGAAGAATCTGGTCGAAAGCCGGGAATGGGCGCTGGTTGCGGTGGGGTTGCCGGACTCGGTGTCGGTCGTCAACGCCAATCCGCAGCTCAAGGCACGCTTCGATGCGCCGTTGACCATGCCCTTGTTCAACTGGCAGGACGATCATTCGCGACGCCAATTCAAAGCGGTTCTCAAGGCGTTCGCCATGGAGCTGCAACCGTTCGAGTTGCCGGCGCTGGAATCGGACGAGATCGCGTTGCGCTTGTATCTGGCCACCAGCGGACGCCTGGGCCTGTTTGCCAAGCTGATGGATCGTGCCGTGAAGACTGCGATCCGCCACAACACCACGGCAATCCGCCTCGACGACCTCGCGGCGGCGTTTGATCGTGCGATCTGGTACGCGCCCACGTTTCCGCTGGAAGATGGGCCGTTCGGAGCGAACCTGGACCTGTGTCGGCAGGATGAGATCCTCGACCAGGTGCGGGCGCTGGCGCAGCAGGACGCCTACGCCGACACGAGCGGCGCGGTGTCGATCACGGCGTCCCCCACAGCGCGGCCTGCGGGGACCGGGCGCAAGGGGCGGGGCACCAAGCGCGAGTTGCGCGACCAGATGGCGAGGGCGCTGTGATGCTGGTCCTGACGCCTGCGCCTCACCCCACCGAATGCATCTCCGGCTACCTCCACACGCTGTCGACCGCCAATGGATACGATCGCCCGACACGGGTCATCTGCCACTTGCGCCGTGTCGGAAAGCTGGTCCATTTGCGGCTGGCCGATATCGACGTCATTCGGGACATCGCCGGCGTGGATAAGCGTACGGCCGAACGCCTGTGTTTTCGGCCCGAGGATCCCAAGTCCAAGAAGACCATGCGCTTGCTTGGCCAGGAGGTGTATGTCGACGAGGCGCGCATGGACGTGTTCCGGATCTGCCCGGCCTGCGTGAGGGAAACGGGCCGCCACGAGGCGGCTTGGCATCTCAAGGTGATGGACTGGTGCCCGATCCACCGGATCCGCCTCCTGGAGCAATGCGAGGCCTGTGATCGGCCGCTTGGATGGAACCGGCCGGCCGTTGGGCGGTGCAGTTGCGGCAGCGACCTCACGGCCCAGGGACGCGCCTCGACGTGTTCGGACACACTGGCGCGCCTGCTGCAGGCCTTTCGGGCCGTGCTGTACCGAAATGCCGCGGCCCCGATGCCGGAGGCCTTGGCGCACCTCAAGGACCTGGATCTGTATGCCCTGAGCCGATTGGTCCACGTGCTTTGCGATCAATTTTGGGAGCGCGACAAGCGGGGCATCCCCCTCGGACCGAGGCGGACCGCCGAACATCTGGAAGCCGTGTCCGTCATGTTGGACGACTGGCCGCATAACTTCCGCTCATTCCTTGTGGAGCGCTATGAGGAGGCGATTCTCGCGGATCGATGGGGAGATGCCTTCAGAAGCCAGCTGTATTGGGCGCTCACCTGCCTGAAGAAGAACATGCGTAAACGCCGGGTCCAGTATGAATTTCTGATCGATGAGGTGTATCACTTCGGCGCGCGGTACATCCCTCGGGAGCGCCTGGTGCGCGGGGAGAAGATCAGACAACCGGTCGCCAGCCAATGGGGTTCGATCCTGGAGGCGGCGTCCGTGGCCGGAATGGATCCGCGCACCTTGGCTCGGCGCATCCGCGCCGGCGATGACATTCCGATCTTGCGTGCCGATGTTCACCGCGCAAACCGGTACGTCCTGGTCGACATGGACTGGGCACGCAGTTGGAAGGTGTCGCGATACGCGCCGGTCAACGTGCGGCACGCGGCCGAACTGCTGGGCGTGTCGGTGAACGTGCTTGAGGGGCTCAGGAAGCAGGGCGTCTTCCGGACCAATCACCATACCAATCGCGCCAACGGTTACTCGGAGGAGGACATCGAGGCGTTTAGTCGGGTGCTGCAGTACCTGGTGGAACGTCATTCCAACGACGGCACAGTGGGCGGCCTTATGGCGGATGGCGTGACGCTGCGAACCACGAAATCCGTACAACTGAGGATCGCACTGCTGGGTGGCCTCATCGCGAAATATCCCGATATCTGGGGCGCCGCCACTGCCGTGCCTGACGCGGAGTCGGTGGACGGTCAGATCGCGATCGAGACGACCTGCGGGGGGTGGGGATGGCGTGTCGAGGCAGACGCGCAGTTGGCTGGTAGCGCATTGCTTGCCTCGGCCTGATGGTCTGCGACCTCTGGCTCAGGATTGGCATGGAAGACCAATCCTGAGCCGGTGGTCTGGCCCGCCCTCCATCTCCGCGGGCCGACATCCTGGGGAGCCGTTAAGGGAACTCGCGCCTCGCTGGCGGAAAGCGCACGGTGGGGGCGGACGTCTGTTATCGCAACGACGCTCTGAGCGTCTTGCCTGGCTTGAACGCCGGGACCACGGACGCCGCAATCTCGATCGCTTCACCGGTCTTCGGGTTGCGGCCTGACCGTGCCGCGCGCGTGCGCGCTTCGAACGTGCCGAATCCCACGAGGACTACCGGCTCGCCATCCTGCAGTGCTTGCGTAATGGCCGCGAGGGTCGCATTGAGCGCAGCCTCGGCCTGCGACGAGGGCAGCTGCGCACGCAGGGAAATGGCTTCAACGAGCTGGGCTTTGTTCATGAGATGAGCCTCCGCAGGAGATGGGGTGATGGTGCAGGTTCACGTGTCGGATCTGGATGTCTCGCCATTCGAATGCGGCGGCGCCGATCGAGCGGCGAGCGGACTCGACGCGTCATAAGAGAAGGCCGCGACGGAGAGATCCATCCAAGCGAAGGCGATCGACTTGAGCGACGGTGCGCCGTAAAGAACGGTCGAGTAGACGACATCCACAACATAGAAGAGTCCAAGCAGTGCAAGGACGATCCGCAGTGCGCGCATAAGCCTCCATGCATCCAGCTGCATCGGCGTGCGCACCGTCAAAAGAGCAATGAAGGCCTGCGTGCGAAAAGCGTTCGGCCGCTCCGCAGCGCCCGCTTGTCATACGCGCCAAGTCTTAGCTGGTGAGTATCGCCTGCCTTCGCGGGAGTCCGTGACGCGCTATGACGCCGCGTGCCGAGCTGTGCGTCTCGCTGCAACACGCATCTCATGATGTGCCGTTCCCGGTGTGCTTGCGTAGCTCGAATGGACGTGTGTCCCGCAGGAGCGGTGTGCCGCGTGCCCCAATGGGCAGCTTCTCGATCTGACCACCTCGCGCGAGAAGCGCCTCCACAGATTCACGGGTGACATCTGTGGAGGCGGGCGCGGGGCGTCGCCATGAGGGCCCAGCGGACGGGCTTTCGCGTATCACTTATGCCGTCTCCACCAAGCCTGCGGATCGGCGCACGCCCACCGCCTTTAACGTGATCGCCTCTGCTCCTGTGTCAGCGCAGTGCGACGATGAGGCTCGGGCCAAGGCTTCCAAGGCTCGCTCCGAGAGCGCGGAGCCTGCGGTGCAACGCGACATCACGCACGGCCGGAACAGTTGCGTATGGCAACGGCGACTGGATAAGCAACGAATATTCATGGCATCGCAACTTGCTGAAGTGTCGGCCGAAGGCAGGCGCACAATGCGCGGAAAGCCAAAACGGGCAAATGCTCGTGGCGAGAGTTGCTGCGCAGAGAGGAACTCGCTAAGCAATGACATGCAATCGCCTCACGAGTCGCGGTGCGTCAGTAATTTCCGCATCTGGGCAATATTGGCTCAGTAACGCGCACTGATCAGAACGTTCCTTCTTGCGGCCTACGGAACTTGAGCCACCTGCAGTTCAGGTGAGTTGATCCGAATCAAGTTCGTGTGTGCTCGAACGACTAGCGTCGCTTCGTATGTTCACAATGGCGCACGGGAATGCAGCTATCGAAATCAAGCAGCCCGCCCATAATTCGGATGCGTGATCGCCGTGGTCTGCGCTGAGTGACGCCGCTTCCCAGTCCCTCGAAACTGAGCGTAGCGATCGTTGAGGGCGATCTTGAACTCCTAGAGGAGCTGTCTGCCAAGCTCGCCGACTACGGCTTCAACGTGATTGGCTGCCCCAGCGCGAAGACCTTCTGGGTGGCTCTTGCGCACACATCATTTGACATCATGGTGCTTGACTTGGCATTGCCGAAGGAGAGCGGCTTGACAACGCTTGAGCAACTGCGGCGCGCCGACCCACATATCGGCATCATCGTGCTCACGGATACCCATGCCGGTTCGGAGCACAGTGCGGCGTTTCTGGCCGGTGCCGATGCATGTCTCGTAAAGGCGGTGGCTATCCAGGTACTCGGCGCAGCGATCGAGTCGGTCGCGCGCAGAATCGCGCCTCAGCAGCGCATACGTTGGGCAATAAGCGAGGATGGGTGGACGCTGCAGTGTCCATCAGGGGCGGTGATCGAGCTGAATATGCACGAGCGCGTCCTGCTTGGCTCCCTCGTTCGGAATGCGGGCGCAGTGGTGCCCACTGCGGAACTGTTGATCGAGATGTACGGAGCGGAGACCGGGAGGTCGGGCCTCGCGCGTCTGAATGCGACCCTGCACCGTTTGCGAAAACGAGTTGGCGCGCTAGGGGAGGCGCTTCCAGTCCGGCGGGTCTACCGCGGCGGACTTGTGTTCGACCCAAACCCATCGAAGGCGCGTTAGCGGCTTTCCACTAGCGTGCGAAGGCACTGAGTGCCATGACGTGGGTCGTGCGAGGGATGGATGCATATGCCGCACCGTCAAGGGATTGGGCACCCGCGCCACGGCACAGGAAGGTGCTGATGTGAACGCCGCTGCTTCTTGGGAGCAGACGCGCAACGAGCCCGACGGGTGACGCGGACTGACATGAAGTGACGCTCGCCTTTGTGCGGTTTGTGGCGTTCGTGGGCATGCGCGTCACGCCAGGATCACAGGTCTTGGTGTAGCGTCCGGCGCGTCCGCCGGGCAGCTCGAAGAAGGTTTCTGTTCGTGCTGGGTGAGACAAGTCTGGTGAAGCCATCGACAAGGATGCGGTCCGCATGGCGACAAGAATTTCCAGAGCACAGTCAGCCTGTCGCGGCGAAGGCATTGCCGCCTTTGTCAAAAGCGACTGCGCCGATGACCGATGTCCTTTGCCCTCATCGATTCCCTGGCGGGGCGTAGTGCGCGGGTGACGCAGCACGTCGGAGTGCGCCAGACGCGCACGCGGCAGGTTCCCCGGTCGTCGCATGGCGCCAACATGCCGCAAGCGCCTCGCCATGCGCGCTTTGCCCATCGAGGCCTTTGCCTTTTCAAAAAATTCAACTCTGTTGCGACTCGGCGCTGAACATCCGCCCCGTGAGGGCGACGATGTGGACTTCCGCTTAAAGCATATCCGCACCTTATGCAAAGTCGCTGTCACTGAATCTGAGCTCTCCTCGCCAAGGCTGCGTTCGACTCGTATCACTAATTTCCCCGCTATCGATTGACGAGGCTCAAATCCGCAAGGGGAGCTATTCGTAGTGTGACACCCGACGCGTCAAGAAATTGACGCACGCATGAATCGGTTGGGAAGTCATATGAATACTATCTATCGAGTCGTATGGAATGCCGCCACAGGTCAGTGGACCGTGGCCTCGGAACTGGCGCACGGAAAGAAGAAGTCGGGCCAGCGCACCATGCTCGCAGTCGCTGTGGCTACGCTTCTGCACCCCGTGGGCGCGATGGCCCAATCGGTGCCCTCCGGCGCCCTTCCCACCGGTGGCGAGGTGATAGGCGGGCAGGCGATCATCGGACAGTCTGGGTCTGCGATGAGCATCGACCAGTCGACTCAACGCGCCGCGATCAACTGGCAGACATTCGACATCGGTCAAGATGCCTCGGTCACCTTCAACCAGCCCAACGCACAGGCGCAGACGCTCAACCGGGTGATTGGTGGCGTCCCCTCGAGCATCGAGGGTGCCCTGAGCGCGAACGGCCAAGTGCTGATTCAGAACGCAAACGGCGTGCTATTCGGGAACGGTGCGTCGGTCAACGTGGGCTCGCTGCTCGCAACCACGAAGAATGTGGATCCGGGCCAATTCATGGCGGAGGTCCGCTTGCCCTGAGTTCGACGGGTTCCAATGCCGGCGTGGTGAACAAAGGCACGGTCAATGCCCAAGGCTTTGTGACCTTTGTGGGCGACCAGATCCGCAACAGCGGCGCGATCAACGCTAACCAGGTGGTGCTGGCGGCGGGCGATAGTGCGACGGTGGCGCTCAGTAACGGCCAGGGCGTGTCGGTGACGCTGTCCAACGCGTCGGCGAATGCGCTGGTGGACAACAGTGGCAACATTCAGGCCGGGGAGAATGGCTCCGTCCTGATCACGGCCCGCGGCGCCAATACCGTGCTCGACACGGTGATCAACCTGTCGGGCGTGGTCAAAGCCGGCACGATTGTGGCCGATGCGGGAACCACGGGCGACGTGGTGTTGACGGGCCAGCTTGATGCCTCGAACAACATTGCCGGAGGCAAGGGCGGGGTGGTGGTCCTCTCCGGCGATCGAGTGGGCTTGTTCGACAACGCCTCGATCAACGTGACGGGCGATGTGCAAGGCGGCACCGCGATCATCGGTGGTGACAATCTCGGCAAGATCCCGGGCACCTCAGCGGCTGGGCTGATCGATGAGGTTGCACTGGCGAGCTACACCCAGGTCGATAAGGGCGTCAACATCGATGCGGGCTCCGCACATGGCGACGGCGGCTTCGTCGAGACCTCGGGCGAGGCGCTCGCGCTTGCGGGCACCATCAGCGCGTCGGCACGCGAAGGAAAGGCGGGTCTGTGGCTGATTGATCCGACAAACATCGTGATCAATACCAGCGCAAGTGCTAACAGCACTGAGTCTGGCGGCACCTTCTCACCGAATGCCACGGCCGCCACCACGGCCGTTGTCAACAACGGCTCGATCGAAGCAGCGCTCGGCACGACGGACGTTCTCATCACCACTAACGTCACTACTGCCGGCACAGCCTCGGGCCACATCACCCTGTCCGCGGGTACCAATATCACTAGTGGCAGCGCCAACAACCTCACAATGGAAGCCGTTGGCAATGTCAGCATTCAGGGCAACATCACGCTGGGTGGCGGCAATCTCAATCTGACTGCCGATGTGGGCAACGGTGGCGTGGGTACAGTAGCGACAGCAAGCGGGAGCACCATTGACCTGGGGGGCGGCAGCCTCTTTGTCTCCGGCAATAGCACGATGACGCCGAGCGCGCGTGGCGTCAGCTTGGAAGGGGCGTTGTCCAACATTGGTGGAGGCGTGATCTCCGGTGAGGCGAATGGTGGAGTAGCCGTTTACATCAACAACAGCTTAAACATGACCGGCGGCGCACTCGAAATTGTCGGCGCATCAAACACCTCCAGCGCCGTGAGCTTGGGGCAACGGTTTGCGGTGTCGGCAACTGACAGCACCGTCAACATCACAGGAACATCTGGAACTGGTCACGGCGTCTTCTTAAATACGTCGGGAGCAATCGTCGCAGAGGCAAACAGCGCAATCAACGTCGACGGGACGTCCTCTGCGGGTACTGGATCGGGCGTGTACCTTGGCGTTGGCTCACGAATCGATGTCAATGGAGGCGATGTTGCCGTCCAGGGATCGTCGAACGGAGGAAGCGGTGTTTTTCTTGGCGCAAACGCGACGATAAATGTCACTGGTGGGGATGTCTCCATTGAGGGCACGTCAAACTCCGCCCACGGCGTCCAATTCACCACGAACTCTACGGTCAGTGTCACGGGTGGCAATTTAAGCATCGATGGAACACTAGAGTCTGGTGCGGGTTCGGCCGTGCGTCTGCTCGGTGACGTAACCGTAGCCGACACCGGCGATCTCACGATTAGCGGCTCCTCGAACGGAACCGGCAGTGCGGTGGCCCATGGCAGTGCGCAAGGAGGTGGAACCATCACGGCAATAGATAATGGCACCATCAGCATCGCCGGGACGGGGCATAACCAACGAGGATATTACCAATACGCGAACACGACCCTCGCTGCTTCCAATGGTGGTGTCATTACAGTCAGCGGAACTACCACCGCGATTGGCTCAGTAAACGGCATGAGCCTGTATGGAAATGTGCAAGCAACTGATAATGGCACCATCAACTTCCTTGGCGCATCACAAGGCGATAAAGGAATTTACGTTGGTCCAAGTGGCGTGCTTACGGTTGCGGACAGCGAACTGACGTTGAGCGGTAGCTCGGGAAGCGGAGTTGGTGTACAGCTGGATGGGACGGCAACCGCCAGTAACGGCGTATTGGCCGTAACCGGGGATGTAGACGCCGGCATTGGTGTGATTATTCAAGGCAATGTGACCGCAGAAAATAGCGTCACATCTTTCACCGGCACCTCGGACGGTGAGGCGCCCATCAACATCTACGGCACTCTCACTCCGAGCATGGGAGGAGGAGTTGCGCTACTGGGCAACCTGACGACTGCGGGTGACCGGGGGGAAACTACCATTATCGGGACCTCGTCCTCGGACAGTTCCGGCGTATGGATCGTCGAACCCGATTCAGTGCTGTACGATGCTGCCAACTTCACTCCTTCCGGTGGTTCGCTTGTTTCCGCAGTCGATGCGATAACAACTGTCACTGGTACCTCGAATAGCGGTGGCGGCGTAGACATTGGCGGGGCAGCAGGAACGAATACCGGTGGCACATTGGTTATCGCGGGGAGCTCCACAGAGGGAGCCGGCGTTAGCGTGTCCAGCACTGGCACGATCGCTTCGACTGACGAAACTTCGGTCGTAAATGTGTCTGGCTCGTCAGACGTCGGCAATGGCGTTGAACTAGGGGGCACACTCAATGCGACGAGCGCGGGTGTGATCGACCTCGACGGCGCGAGCAACTCAGGCGCCGGCGTGAGTGTTGGTCCCGAAGGCAGCGTTTCGGCCGACGGCGAAGGTTCGTCTATCGATGTGAACGGCACATCGACTACTGGTGACGGCGTGGCTCTGTACGGCGACGCCAATTCGACCAACAGCGGCACGGTGAACATCACCGGCGAGTCGGCCGGTGGTGCGGGCGTCGATATCGGCGCCAACGGCGCGCTGGCGTCGGACGGAGATGGTTCGAGTACCAACGTGACCGGCAGTTCCGACTCCGGTGCTGGTGTGGCCCTTGAGGGCGATGCCAACTCGACCAATAGCGGCTCAGTAAACATCAACGGCAACTCCACCAACGGCGCGGGCGTCAATGTCGGCACCAACGGCACGCTGGCTTCCGATGGCAGTGGTTCGGGCACGAACGTGACCGGCACGTCGAACACCGGCGACGGTGTGGCCCTGGACGGCGGTGCCAACTCGACTAATAGCGGCTCGGTGAACATCACTGGGGGTTCGATCGACGGCGTGGGCGTCAACATCGGTACGAACGGCGCGCTGGCATCGGACGGCGACGGTTCGGGCACGAACGTGACCGGCACGTCGAACACCGGCGACGGTGTGGCCTTGGACGGCGATGCCAACTCGACCAATGCCGGCTCGGTGAACATCACCGGCGACTCGACCGACGGGGCCGGTGTGAACATCGGTACCAACGGCACGCTGGCCTCCGACGGCGATGGTTCGGGCACGAACGTGACCGGCACGTCGAACACCGGCGACGGTGTGGCCCTGGACGGCGATGCGAACTCGACCAACAGCGGCTCGGTGACCATCACCGGCGACTCGACCGACGGCGCCGGTGTGAACATCGGTGCCAACGGCGCGCTGGCCTCCGACGGCGATGGCTCGGGCACGAACGTGACCGGCACGTCCAACACTGGCGACGGCGTGGCCCTGGACGGCGATGCCAACTCGACGAACGCCGGCTCGGTCAACATCCAGGGCAACTCCACGGATCCCAACGGCTCCGGCACCGGCGTCAACGTCGGCGAGAACGGCAGTGCGTCCTCGGACGGCACGGGGTCGAACACCAACGTAACCGGCAATGCAGCGGGCAGCGGAGATGGCGTTGGATTCAAGGGCGACAGCAGCAGCACTGGCGGTGGCTCGGTGAACATCACCGGCGGCTCGAACGCGAGCGCAGGTGTCAGTGTCGGCGAGAACAGCAGTGTTTCCTCCGACGGCCATGGTTCGTCGACCAACGTCACCGGCGACTCGACGACTGGCACGGGTGTTGATAACAGCGGAAACCTAGGCAGCACCAATGGCGGATCGCTCAACATCACGGGCGAATCGAACAGCGGAACCGGCGTCAACAATGACGGCACGATCGGCTCGGACGGCGATGGTTCCTCGACCAATGTGACGGCCAACTCGACCGACGGAATCGGGCTGAACAACGATGGCACGATCATCGAGAGCAACGGTGGCACGGTGACTGTGATCGCCAACGGCAATCCCAGGATTGCCGGCAATGGCACCTTCCCGGAAGGTGTGCTGCCTCCGCCCCCAACGCCGGAGTCGCCCACTCCTCCAACTTCGGGCGGTTCCTCCGGCGGTGGTTCGGGTGCTGCAGCAGCAGGGGTCGCAGTCGTTGGCGGTATTGCGGGGCTGACTGCGGCGCTGTCCGGACCCGACGCAATGTGGGCGCTGGACTCGGCACAGGCACTCACGGTTGAGGCTGGCGACCAAGCCGCTTGGTACGGCTCGCAGCTCACCTGCCTGGACGTTCAGGCCGGAACGGCTAAGGTGTGCCTGAACACACGGCAGGGCGAGCTCCAACGCACGCTGACGTTGCAGGACAGTGGCGATGGAGTGCGCCATTACGCAAGCGAAGATGGAGGCATTCGTACCGAGTTGTCGGTCAATCCAGAGACACGTGAGTACTTCTTCATCGAGACTGGCGTGGTGGACGGCAAGCCATACACGGTCAAGGCGCACGGCTGGTTGACAAAGAAGTAGGCGCAATCTGGAGCCATCTGACCTCACTTCCAGCGTTGTCTCCTGCCAGTCCCCGGTTGGGCTGGCAGGGCTCTGGGTGGGCGAATGGCGGGCGACACTGATCGTCGAATGATCGCCGCCTTCGAGGCGGGGATGTAACGAGGATTGTACTGGACGGCCGCGAGGCACCGAGTACACGTCCTCAAAGGGTGGCGAGCATATGGAATGCAGGGTCGCTTCAGATCGCAGCACATCGGTGGCGATGTGTCGCGGGAGGCTGGGATCGTCGGTACCGATGACCCTTCTTGTGCTCTTGCTTGCAGGACCGGCGAATGCGGAGACCGCACCATCGCCTGCCGTGTTGGGGCCGATCGGATCACGAGTTGGGGATGGCGACCGGACGTCATCGACGGTTGCGATCAATGTCATTCCAGCCGGAAGCCGACAGGAGCCTTTGGTTCGGGCTGCGCTGGTCGATGCCTTGGCCCGAGAGCGCGCGCCACGCACCTTGGAAGAAGTGGATGCCTGGTCGCAGTCGTTGACCGCGGCCCTTCGGGCGGGCGGCTTCCCGATCGGTCAAGTGTTGATGACCGAAATGGATTGGGCGAATGCGCAACGGACCGGGCACACGGTATTTACCGCCTTTCCGGGACGCGTTAGCGCGATTCAGCTGGTGAATGAGTCGCAGGTCAAGGACGAGCGGCTTGAGAAGCTGATCGCGAGGGCCCTGTGCGAATACGAAAGCCTCGACGTACGCGCCTTGTCGGGTTCCGAACGCCGAGAACAAGGTGGCGATCCCGTGAGCACGTGCCTGTTCGAAACCCGGCGATTCGAGCGAACCACGCAGCTGCTGCAGGACTTGCCTGGGGTGGCCCTTGCGGGAGCGCCGCGCTTCGGCCCCGGCGCAGGGGCTGGCGATGTTGAGGTGAGCTTCGCGATCACGTCGAAGGGCAAGCCTGTTAGCCTCGATGCGATGGTCGATAACAACGGAATGGAGGCGACCGGGCGAACCAGGTTCACGGTATCGGCCCGGGGAAACAATCGCCTCGGGCTCGGGGAGGATTACGCGGCAAGCGCAACCGTGACGACAGAGGGAATGTGGACCGGTGCGCTGACGGGCAGCATCCCGGTCTTTTCCGACGGTCTACGGCTGGCGGGCGGCTTTACCCGGCAGCAATACACGGTGAACGCAGTCGGCACGCGCGTGGCTGGGACAGCCAATATCATTTCAGCCGGAGCGACCTATCCGTTTGCGCGCGGGCTCGACTTCAATTTGTGGGGCGGGGCGTCCTACCTGCACAGTGAAACCGAAATCGAGTTCACCGACTTCAACTTTGCCACGCACGGGCAAATCGACGGGCTCAAGCTTTCGTTGAGCGGTAACAGCGGAGATCGCGCGCAGCAATTGCGCACCAGCTTGTGGAGCGCGTCTTCCGCGCTGACGTTCGGACGGCAGGACAACGATGATCCGCTGGACATCGGACCACGCAGGGCAGGACGTTACGCAAAACTTTCAGGCTCCGGTTTCGGGCGTTTGATGTTGAACGAGTCAAACGATCTGTTCGCGACGCTGGGCGCTAGCGGACAGTGGGCGAATCGGAACCTGGACCCCTCCGAGCAGCTGATGCTGGGCGGCCCAGGTGCGGTGCGCGCGTACCGGACTGACGAGGGGTCAGCGGATGAAGGCCTCATCCTCAGCCTGGGCATGTACAAGCGTCTGGCGATCGCTAAGGGCCATCAACTGCAACTGGGTCCGATTGCCGATTTCGCCTACGCGCGCGTAAACGCAGATCCCTGGCTGAACTGGGAGCAGAGTTATGTCGGCATTCCAGATGTGAGTAACACGCGCAAGCTCGCCGGTTACGGTTTGGAGCTCGCCTGGTTGACACCGATCGGAGCGACGCTGTCGCTGACGGCGGCAAAACCATTCGGCTTTTCCGATGGCTCGTGGGTCGAGTTAGGCGATCGATCAACTCAAACCTGGCTCTCCCTCTCCTGGCGCCAGTAGGCAGATCTAAGGTTCCCGTCCCGGCCGTGCCTGACGAACCCAGCCATTCGCCGAATACAAGCAGCCACGGTGGCCAAGCGGGCTTACTTCACGCCTGTCCAAACACCGCATCCGATTCGAAGGTGTTCTATGCCTGAAGTCTTCCCGATAACCCAGTTCGAGTATCACTGCTATCGGCGCGAGCATGAGACCGCGGGCCGACAGCTCTTGGCGCTATTGGAGCGTGTGGACCAGCACTATGGCGTCTTGATGGACGTGGACGACTGGGCACAGTCAGCCGAAGCGCAGGACATCATGGACGAACACCTGACAACGCGGCTCGCCGCGGCTATCACCGCGCTGGTCACCGACCCCGGCTTCACGATTTCGGACTACGGCATTGCCAAGCTTGCGCACTTCCAGCGATGGCTTTCCGCCCTGTTCGCAGTCAGTCCGTTCCGCAATGCCGACCATATTCTGCGGTCGCTCGGTAATGATCCCCACGCCAAGAACACCTTGGCGATGCGCACTGAGGAAACGCGCAAGTTTCAGCTCTTCTACCTAGCCGAATCGGAAATGCGGCTGGACTGGGATGTGTTCTGGCGCTTTGACAAGGTGGCTGCGGCCAATCTCGCCATCTCGCTTCTGGCGACGCGACTGGTCGCCTCGCCGGCGGCTCACCAGAAGCGCGAGATGCTCCTGCGCTGGTTGCCTGCGCGGCTGGATCAGATCGAGAGCCTTGATCAGCTGCCCGCCGGCGTACTACACGATGCCTACATGCATTGCTCCTATGCGGACCTACCGGGCAAGCACGACATCAAGAAGCCAATCAACGCGTTGATTCGGCGCAAGCTCGCCAGCCTCGATCTCCACGACGTCGCTCGGCCGCCGGCCAGCCTGGGTGACGACAGTGCGACGGGAGCGAAGCCGGTGCTGCTGGTCGTACTCGAGTGGTTCTCCAAGAACCATTCGATTTACCGCACTCACTCGCAAACCATGGTCGCGATGCGCGATAAGTTTCATTTGGTTGGTATGGGGTTTGAAAGTCGGGTCGACGAGGTGGGACGCGACGTGTTTGATGAATTCGTCCCACTGGAAGGCAACAACGTGTGGGGCCATGTCGCTCATGTCAGGCAGGTGAGCGAGGCACGGGGCGCACAGGTGATGTACATGCCATCCGTCGGCATGTTTCCGTTGACGATGATGCTGGCGAACCTGCGCGTAGCGCCGTTGCAACTGATGGCCTTAGGCCACCCGGCCACCACGCATGGACACGCGATCGACTACGTAGTGGTCGAGGAAGACTATGTGGGCGATCCGACGTGCTTTTCAGAAAAACTGCTCCAATTGCCAAAGGACGGAATGCCGTATCGGGCGCCTTCGGCCCTGCTGGAGCTCAATCTCGCAAAAGGACATCTTCCCCCGCCGCGCTCAGCCGACACAGTACGCGTGGCGGTCGCGGCGACCATCATCAAGCTCAATCCAGGCTTTTTGAAAACGTGCGGCGAGATAGCGCGGGAGGCGGCCGTGCCGGTGGAGTTTCACTTTCTCGTCGGCCAAGCCTCCGGGCTGACCTATCCGCAGGTGCGCAACATAGTGCGTCGCCTGGTCGGCAAGGATGCCGTGGTCCACCAACATCAGAGCTACGAACGTTACATGAAGGTGATCGCAGACTGCGATCTGTTCCTGAACCCGTTTCCGTTCGGAAACACCAACGGCATTGTCGATACCGTCTGGGCAGGGCTCGTGGGTGTCAACAAGACGGGCCGAGAAGTCAACGAGCACATCGACCAGGGGATGTTTGCGCGGCTGGGGTTTCCTGCATGGATGACGACCAGCACGCACGAGGAGTACAAGGCCGCGGCACTGCGGCTGATCAACAACGCGCAGGAACGGCGCTCGCTCGCCAGCGAGTTGGCAGGGCCTCAGGCGATAGAGAAGCTGATCTTCCGAGGCAGGCCGCAGATCCTGGGCGAGCGCGTTCTGGAGCTATGGCGTGCCCTGTCGCGCGACGAGACGACCCGCATATAGCTCCTAACCGATATAAGCCTGTCTAGGCGAGCCACGCCAGCGCGCATTTGGTGCCCATGCGTGGCACGAGACAAGGAGGGCAGCCCTGCGTGGCCGGCAACCGGCGCGATGGTCCAGCGTCGGAGCATGCTGATTTGGATCCGTGCCGCGCTCGGCCAGTCCATTGGTTGCTGCCGAAACTTACGGTCAGGGCTGGTCGAAGTCTGATTCCCGCGCGTCCTGCTTCAGGACGTAGGAAGTCTGTGCTCAAGGACGATTATGCGCCTGCAAGATTGCATCCGCTGTTTAGACTTCCGACACTACGAGTTGGCCTGCGCGCGAGACCCTCGGCGCCTTTGCCGTCGTGTGGCGATCCGCGTCACGCCAAGATCACACGCCTAGGTGTAGCGTCCGGCGCGTCCTCCGGGCAGCCCGATGAAGGATGTCTCTGTTTGTGGCGATGGGTGAGACATGCCTGGCAAGCGATCGACAAGGATGCGGTCCTCATGGCGACGTCAAGAGTCCTTTTGAATCCAGAGCGTCACGACAAAGACGTCGCCGCCTTTGTCAGAAGCGACTGCGCCGATGATCGATGTCCGTCCTTCGATCACGCGCCATGCCGTAGAGGTCGCCACGTCGCCGCGCGTCAGCGGGAACGCATGACCATGAGCCGCTGATCCGTCGCGTCCATCTGCGAGACTGCCATGAAGTCCTCATGACGCGCATTTTGCTTGTCATGGCGCTTTTCTATGCGCGATTCAAAAGCTCCCTACTTCAGATTTCTCGTCGAGAGAGCGCGGCTGATGGGTTCCGGGCGCCAGCCACGCCACAAACGCTGTGATATCCGCACCTTCGGATACCGGCGGCGATCGAGGTTTCGAACGTCCATCGTCACGCTGTATCAGCGTCTAACACCGTTCCGTGCGCGATTGATTGACCAAACTCAAATCCGCATGGGTCGCGATTCGTAGTGTGACACCCGACGCGTCAAGAAATTGACGCACGCATTAATCGGTTGGGAAGTCATCATGAATATGGTCTATCGAGTCGTATGGAACACCGTCTTGGGTCAGTGGACGGTGGCCTCTGAGTTCGCGCGGGGCAGGAAGAAGTCGGGGACGCATCGCGGCGCCGTGTCGCCCACCGGTGGTCGTGTGCTTACTGGTTCTGTTGCTTTAGCAGTAGGCGCACTGTTTGCAGGTGGCTCGTACGGCCAAGTAGTGACCACGCGGATCGTTCATACGAACGGCACGGTCCTTCCTGTTCCAGGTGGTGCGGACATCGACACGACGGCGGCTGGCGCGTCCGGCCGAGGCGTGGTGGTCCAGAACCCGGGCTCGCAAGTCGTGTTTGGCAATGCGGGCGGATCGGGGACCATCCTCGATGTCAGCACAACTGGCGGTGGTGGCGCTTTCGCAATCTACGCAGTTTCTGGCGGAAGTATCGCGGCGCACGGGGATGTAGTGGCTTCAGTCTCCGGTGATGGAACTAGCTTCGGAATTCAATCGGCCTTCGCAGGCTCTGCGGTCGACATCCATGGGAACGCGACGATCCTGACCGACGGCCTGGGAGCTCAGGGTATCCGGAGCTATGACGGCGCCACTATGAATATTGATGGCTTGGCGACGGTCGCAACACGTCGCGACAACGCCACAGGCATTCGCGCGCAGGGCGGCACAAGCGGCGGGGCCGAACTCACGATCGGTAGCGCTAATGTCGACACCCAAGGTCTTAACGCGGGCGGCTTAATCGCGTCGGTCGGCGCGACGCTTCGAGTAACGGGCGACGCAACCGTGACGACTCTGGGAGATTCGTCTGGTGGTCTCACCGTAGGTAGCGGAGCCTCGTTGGAAGTCGGCGGATCAGCGTCCATTAGGACGGAAGGCGGAGGAAACGGCGCCGTCGGTCTATATGTGAGGGATGCCGGCAGCATCCTAAGGGTTGCCGGCGCGGCCAACGTGGTCACCTTGGGCGACTTTTCTCAAGGGGCGCTCGCGCGCCTTGGCGGCGTGCTAAATCTTGGCGTGGTCGATATCACAACGAGCGGCCAAGATGCTGACGGTATTGTGACCTGGGATGCAGGAAGTAGCATTCTGATCACCGGTAATGCGACTGTGGCGACCAACGGCGACGATTCGGCAGGGGTCTTGTCCACCACCGGCGGCTCCATCAGCTTGGCGTCGGCTGAAATCACAACGAGCGGGCTCAATGCCGATGGCATCGCCGCTACCGACGCGGGTTCCAGCGTCACCGTGTCAGGCAATGCCAGCGTTGCCACCAACGGCGACAGCTCGGCTGGTGTGCAGGCCTCCAACCAGGGTGCCATCAACCTGACGACGGCCGACGTCACGACCAGTGGCTTGGACTCCGATGGCATTGCGGCGACGGACGCGGGCTCCACGGTCAACATTACCGGTGACGCAGGGGTCACCACCAATGGCGACAGCTCGGCGGGTGTGCAGGCCTC
Organism: Lysobacter sp.; assembly: GCF_035655815.1. Classification (NCBI taxonomy): domain Bacteria; kingdom Pseudomonadati; phylum Pseudomonadota; class Gammaproteobacteria; order Lysobacterales; family Lysobacteraceae; genus Lysobacter; species Lysobacter sp. The sequence continues at coordinate 202 of NZ_DASRTS010000035.1, read as the reverse complement.
CAACCAGGGTGCCATCAACCTGGCCGCCGTCGATGTCACGACCAATGGCGTGGACTCCGATGGTATTGCCGCGAGCGACGCGGGTTCGACCGTTACGGTGAGCGGTGGCGCGTCGGTTGCGACCACGGGCAATGACGCCAGCGGTGCGGCTTCCAGCAACGGCGGCGTGATCGATTTCCAGAATGCGCTCGACATCGCAACC
>NZ_DASRTS010000034.1:0-22796 GCF_035655815.1 Lysobacter sp. | reverse complement strand
CTAGGACCGGGCTTCTTCTTTGGCGTGGGCGAAAACCCAGCGCCAGGTTTGCGGTCGCGGCGGGGCGTCGCGATCCGATACCGTGCAAGCGAAGTCGCCCGGTGCGGACGATGAAATGTGCATGTGGCCGCACGTTCCGTGGACCCGACCTGGTGCAACGCGCGACACACAGATCGATCAGACGTGCCCTGCTTCGGTCAGAAAAGGGACGGCGGCGCATCAGTGCCATCCTGCGAATCTTCCGCAGCCGCGCCACGCGTCCAGCCGCCGGCCCCGAAGGTCTGCGGTGTCCGCGTCGGCCTGCGCTCGCCACGCCCTTGCGCTTTCCGGTGCGCCAGTTCCGCCATCACCTTGAACTGGCGTTCGCGCTGGAGCCAAAGTTCTTCGCCATGGTCAACCGGCTGCCGGCGGGTGCCGACGTCCTCCTCGGTTTCCGTCTGGGGGATGGTCGAGAACGGAATGCGCATCGGCGCGGCATCCTGCGCGAGGGCTTCCTGCATCGCGCCAAAGTAGAGCGTGTTGTTGCCGTAGCGCTGGTTGATCGAATCGAGCGCGGCGCTGACGGCCTTGGCGCGACCGCGTGAGGCGAGCAGTTCATGCGTGATGCTGCCCGCAGGCTCAAGATTGACCAGTGTCACGGCCACGGACAGCGGGGGATTGCGATGGGCGCGCCACCGCCCTTTGCGACCTGCCGCTTCGAGCGGCGAAAGTTGTTCGCCCAGCAGGTTGAGCAGCGCCGGGGTGTCGTCCAAGGGGGCAAACGCGATGTCACGCTCGAACCGTCGCTCCAGGCCGACAAAGCGGATCCGCAGCGATAGGCCGCCGGCGAGGAACCTTTCGCGGCGCAGGCGCATCGCGGCCTTGGCGAGCAGCTTGAAGAGCACGGCGCGCGCGCCCTCGAAGCTGCGCAGCTCCGGGCCCAGCACGTGCGAATGGCCGAGTGAGCTGCGCCGTTCGACGCGGCCGGGCAACTCATGCCCCTGCAACTGCAGCCAGTAGCGTTCGCCCTCGATGCTGCCCCAAGCCGTGCGCAGACGTTGCCGCGAGGCGGCGCAAAGTTGCTCGGCGGTGTGGATGCCCGCAAGTCGCAGGCGTTCCTCGACGGCCGGGCCGATGCCGCAGAAATCGCGCAGCTCCAAGCCGTGCAGCTTGTGCGGCAGATCGTGCTGCTCGATCACGGTCAGGCCGTCAGGCTTGTGCATGTCCGAGGCGGTCTTGGCCAGAAATCGGTTGGGCGCGATGCCGATCGAACAGCGGATGGCCGGACTGAACCCTTCCGCGGCCAGCTTCCGCTTGATGCTGTGCGCAATGGCTTCGGCGTTGTCGCGCTGGCGCTCACGGCCGATCAGCCAGCAAGGCACCTCGTCGATCGATTCGGCCTTGCCGTGCGGAATGCAGTCCTCGATCGCCGCCATCAGCCGGTGATGCATGTCGACGTAACGGGCCGGACGCGCCTCGCGCAGCACCAGATCGGGACACAGTTCCAGCGCCTCCCACACCGGAGCGCCGGTCTTCACCCCAAACGCCTTGGCCTCGTAGCTCGCCGCGATGCAGCAGGTGGTGGCCGACATCACCGGCACCACGGCGACCGCGCGGCTCAGCAACGTGGGATCGTCGTACTGCTCGACGGACGCGAAGTACGAATTGAAGTCGACGAAAAGGCAGCGCAGAGTCATCGGACGGCCGAGCCCACTCGGAGCTCACAGTGTCGCGCCGCCCGGTCGCTGCGGCGCATGCGATGCGATTGTGTTTGCGCTGTGTCTCAGCTGCTGAGACCGGTCGCCATTCAGAACACCAAGGGCGGTTCGCCGCCGACGATCACCACGTCTGCTGGCCGGCGCGCGAACAGGCCGACGCTGACCACGCCCGGGATCTGGTTGATCGCCTGCTCCAGGCCGACTGGATCGACGATGGAGAGCCCGTGGATGTCCAGGATCGCGTTGCCGTTGTCGGTGACCACGCCGGCGCCGTCGGCGGTCTGGCGCCACACCGGTTGCGCGCGCGTCATGGCCTGGATCTCGCGCGCCACCAGGCTGCGGGCCATCGGAATGACTTCCACCGGAAGCGGGAACCTGCCCAGGACGTCGACGCGCTTGCTGGGATCGATGATGCAGACGAACTTCGCGCTGGCCTCGGCGATGATCTTCTCGCGAGTCAGAGCGGCGCCGCCGCCCTTGATCAGCCGCTTGTGCGGATCGCACTCGTCGGCGCCATCGACGTACAGCGACAACGGGCCTGTGGCGTTGAGATCGAGCACTTCGATGCCGAGCGCGCGCAGCCGTTGCGTACTCTGGTCGGAACTGGATACGGCGCCCTTGATGCGATCGCTCATGCGGCCGAGCGCATCGATGAAATACGCGACGGTGGAACCGGTGCCGACGCCGACGATCATGCCGTCCTCGACATACTCAATGGCTTTTTCTGCGGCTAGACGCTTGGCTTCGGACATGTCGTTCGATTGGCTTGGGAATGAGTTGGGTGCGAGGCAGCTTTACTCGAGCGACAGCAGATACTTCCACTGCGCCGACGATACCGGCAGCACGGACAGGCGATTGCCGCGCCGGATCAGCGCGAAATCCTCGCCGAGCTTGTCGGCATGCTGCTTGATTTCGTCCAGGCTGATCGTGCGTCCGAGTTTGCGCTCGAACGCGACGTCGACAAGATACCAGCGCGGTTCCTCGCGCGTGCTCTTGGGATCGTAGTAGTCCGACTTCGGATCGAACTGTGTCTCGTCGGGGTAGGCCTTGCTGGCGACCGTCGCAGTGCCGACGATGCCGGGCACGTCGGTGTTGGAGTGGTAGAACAGCACGCCGTCGCCGACCTGCATGCCGTTGCGCATGAAGTTGCGCGCCTGGTAATTGCGCACGCCGTTCCACGGCTCGGTGCGCACGCGTTCCAGATCGTCGATGGAAAAGGTGTCCGGCTCGGTCTTCATCAGCCAGTAACGACGGCGAGCGCTCATGCGAGGGTCCTGCTGCAGTCCAGCGTGGTCGATTCGGTGCACACCGCGTCCAGCGCGACATCCCAGTCGGAGCATTCGAGCGCGTCGACACGCTGCGCGTCGAACGCGGCGCCCACGAGCCAGGGAGGCGCAGCGCGTCGCTGGCGGAAGGCGAAGCTGCGGTCGTACCAGCCGCCGCCCATGCCGATACGATGGCCGCTTGCGTCGAAGCCCACCAGCGGAGCCACGACCAGCGCCATGTCCTCCGGCTCCAGCAGCGAGGTCGGTGCGATGTCGGGTTCGGGAATGCCGTGACGATTGCTGACCAGCGGATCGCCCGGGCGCCAAGGCGCGAAGCGCAGCCGGCCGTCCTCGTGGAGCACCGGCAGACAGTAGATGCAGTCGGCGGGCAGGCGCAGTTGCCAGACGTGAAGGGCGATTTCGCCGTCGGTGGCCCAGTAGCCGGCGACGTAACCTGACGACGGCGCGAATGTCAGCGCGAGCAGGCGCTGCGCGAGCTGTTCGGCTGCGGCGATGCGCTGGCTGGCCGGAAGGGCGCGTCGGCGGTTGCGGAGTTCACGGCGAAGCGCCGTGCGGTCAGCCGTCATGCGGCGCGAAGTCCTGTGCTGCGGCGGTGTTCGCCGGGCGGTGGATCGGGCGTAAAAAGTTCGGGCGCGAATCCGCGCCCGAACCAGGGTGCGGTCTTTCGACCGCGACCGTGAGATGGAAGTCCTCCGCCAATGGCGATGCTTGCGAAACGACCTTGAACCCGGGGTTCAAGTGGGGACGCTTGGATGCCTTCGGGCTTCCCGCTACGAGGCGGACCTGCACTCCGGGCTTCCGCCGCGCCCCCGTGGTCGTCATTAAGGGACAAGGCGAATGTTTGCGCACGCTGTCGCGCACAGCAGAGGACGTGCGCGCAGTATAGCGCGAGCACCCTATGGCGTGTGCCCGCTCGTCGGCACGGGAATGGAACGGTTCAGTGCACCATCGCCGATGCGCTTTGCATCACGAATCGGCTGCGAATTCAGCGTGCAGGCGCGTCGAAAAGATCGTCGAGGCGGCGATGCAGATCGTTCAGCGTGCGCGAGAGTTCGCGATCACGCGAGGAGTGTTCGTCGCGAAGCTGCTGCAGGTCGTGCGCCAGGTTCAGCGCAGCGAGAACCGCGACGCGATCGAGCGCCGCCATGCGGTTGTTGCCGCGGATTTCACGCATCTTGCCGTCGAGCAGCTTGGCCGCCGCGAGCAGGCTCTCGCGTTCTCCGGGCTCGCAACCGACGGTGTATTCGCGGTCGAGCAGGCGGATGCTGACCACTTCGCTGGTGCTGCTCATTGCATGCTCACGTGTGCTGTTCCAGCGATTTCAGCCGGGCGATCATCGCCTCGACCCGGGTGCGTGCCTGCTCGTTCTTGGACAGCAGCGCGGAGCGCTCGCTCATCAGCTGTTCCTGCTGCTGGCGAAGGCTGCGGTTCTCCTCGCCGAGGCGACGCGCGCGCTCGGCCAGCTGCTCGACACGGTCGGCCAGGGACTGCAGTCGGGCGAGGAGTTCGGCGTGTTCCATGGCGGGCACGATAGCAGGGAGCCGTTGCCGGTCAAGGGCGCGGCCGGGAGCGCCGGCCCGGCCGCGCTCGCGGTCAGGAAACCGTGCCGACGGCCCCGGCGCCGGTGGGAACGGCGTGCGGCATCCAGGCCCGGATGAACGACAGGCAGCTGGCTGCTTCCAGCGGCCTGGACAGCCAGTAGCCTTGGATTTCGTCGCAGCCGCGTCCGCGCAGGAACTGCATCTGCGCCTCGGTCTCCACGCCTTCGGCGATCACCGTCAGTCCGAGCGAGTGCGCCATGGCGATCACCGTGGTGGTGATGGCCTCGTCGTCGGCATCGCGGGTCAGGTCGCCGATGAATTCCTTGTCGATCTTCAGCGTGTTGATGGGCAGGCGCTTGAGGTAGGCCAGCGACGAATAGCCGGTGCCGAAGTCGTCGATCGCCAGCCCGACGCCGAGCGAGCGCAGCGCATCGAGCGTGGCCGACGTCTGCCCGGCGTTGGCCATGATCACGCTTTCGGTGAGTTCCAGCTGCAGCATCTCTGGCGGCACGCCGCTTTCGACCAATGCACGCGCGACCTGCTTGGGCAGGTTGCCGCGCAGCAGCTGCAGCGACGACACGTTCACCGCCATCGTGAGCTGGTCCAGGCCGTTGAGGCGCCAGCGCTTGAGCACGCTGCACGCCTCGCGCAATGCCCATTCGCCGATGTCGAGGATGAGGCCGCTTTCTTCCGCCAGCGGGATGAACTGCGCCGGCGAGATGTCGCCCAGTTCCGGACTGGTCCAGCGCAGCAGCGCTTCCACGCCGGTGATGCCCGAATGGTCCAGCGACAGCTTGGGCTGGAACACCAGGCGCAGTTCGTTGCGGTCGAGCACGCCACGCAGCGCGGCCGAAATGGTGGCGCGGCCACGGATCTCCACGTCCATCGCCTCGGTGTAGCGCATAAAGGTGCGACGACCCGCGGCCTTCGCCTGGTACATCGCGGTGTCGGCATGTTTGAGCAGGTCGGTCGGCACCAGCGCGTGATCCGGATACAGGCTGATGCCGATGGACGGCGAAATCACCACGTCGTGACGCTGATCCAGATCCAGCGGTGCCTCGAAGGCGGCGAGCACGTCACGTGCGACCTGCTCGGCCTGCTCGACGCTTTCCAGGTTCTCCAGCACCACGGTGAACTCGTCGCCGCCCAGGCGCGCGACGGTGTGCTGCGACCCCACCGCGTGCTGCAGGCGGATCGCGGCCGCGCGCAGGATGCGGTCGCCCGCCGCGTGGCCGAGCGAATCGTTGATGTCCTTGAAGCGGTCCAGGTCGAGGAACAGCATCGCGATGCGGCTGTTCTGCCGGCGTGCCTTGACAATGGCGCGCGACAGGCGCTCGGACAGCAGCGCGCGATTGGGCAGGCTGGTGAGCGTGTCGTAGTTGGCGAGGTAACGCAGCTCCTGCTCCGCGCGTTTCTGGTCGGTGATGTCGCCCAGCACCGCCACGTAATGGCCCTGCTGTCCGCCGGCGTCGAGCACTTCGCTGGCCTGGAACCAGCACAGGAACTCGTCGCCGTTCTTGCGCTGCTGCCAGATCTCGCCCGACCAGCGGCCGTTGCGGCGCAGTTCGCCACGCACGTGCTGGTAGAACGCGGGATCGTGCTGGTCGCTGTCGAGCAGGCGTGTAGGCCGGCCGATCACTTCCGCGTCGTCGTAACCGGTCATACGGGTGAAGGCGGGATTGACCGAGACGAATCGGAACTCGCGATCGAACACCGCGACGGCCTCAATCATGCTGTTGAGCACCTGGCCGGCGATTCGGCGGTCGCGCTCGGCGCTGCGCACCGCCGTGATGTCGCGCGCCGTGCCGGCCACGCGCAGTGCGCGGCCGCTGGCGTCGCGTTCCACCACGCGCCCGCGCGCGCGCATCCAGACCCATTTGCCGTCGGTGTCGCGCACGCGGTGTTCGGACAGGTACAACGGTGTTTCGCCGCGCAGGTGGCGCTTGAGCTTGGCGACCGCGTGCGGAATGTCGTCCGGATGGATCTGCAGGTTGGTGTCGACCAGCGTCTCCACACCCAACTCCGGCGTGAGGCCGGCCTGGTCGTCGGCGCGCGTGCGGCGCAGCACGCGGCGCTGCAGGTCGTAGTCCCAGAACTGCTCGCCCGATGCCCACAGGGCCAGCTTCAGGCGTTCGTCGCGCTCGCGGATCTGCGCGAAGTATCCGCGTTCGCGGCGGCGATCCTGATGGCGACGCCACGCCAGCGCGGTCGCAAGGCCCAGCAGCGCGAGCACGCCGGCGGCGATCACCAGCGGATGGCGCCACAGCGGCGGCGCCACGTGCACCGGAATCTCCAGCGTCTGCGTGTTCCACTCGCCGTCGCGGTTGGTGGCCTGGGCGAGGAAGGTGTAGCGGCCGAACGGCAGGCGCGTGTAGGTGATGTCCTGCTGGGTGCCGTTGTCGATCCAGTCGCGATCGAATCCGTCCATGCGGTAGCGATAGCGGATACCGGCGGTCGGCGCGAAATCCAGCGCGCCCACGCGCAGGCGCAGCAGTCCCGCGCCTTCGTCCAGGTCCAGACGGGCGGGCTTCCACAGCGAGCGCGGATCGGCGGTCGCGTGGCCGCCGACCCACGCGCCCAGCAGTCGCAGCGGCGCGGTGTACGCCGTGTCCGGCATGTGCGCCGGATCGAACAGGTTGAGCCCGCGCACGCCGCCGAAGGCGATGCGGCCATCACGGAGCTGGGCCACCGAGCCACCGTGGAATTCGAGGTCCTGCAGACCATCGGCCAAGCCGTAGCGGCGCGTGCGTTCGCCGCGGATGTCGTAGCTGAGGATGCCGGCCTGCGTGCTCAGCCACAGCCGGCCCGCCGGACCTTCCGCGATGGCGAACACCACCGGCACCTGCTGGCTGCTCAGCGCGTCGGCCAGCGGATGCGCGAACCGGATCCGCCCGCCGGCTTCCTCGACCACGCGGCTCAGACCGGCGTGCGTGCCGATCCACAGCGAGCCGTCATGCGCCACGTGGAGTGCACGCACGCGGTTGCCGGGCAGGCTGTCGGGATCGTCGTTGTGGTGGCGGAAATGCCGCAGGCGTCCGGTCGCCGGATCGAGCACGTCCAGGCCGTCGCCGGTGCCGAACCACACATGGCCGTGGCGATCCTCTGCGATCGCATGCACGACGGGGTAGCTCAGGCCGCTGGCGTCGTTCTCGCGATACGGGAAGTGCTTCAGCTGGCCGGTCGCGGGCTCGTAGCGGTAGGCGCCGTAGCCGTGGCTGCCGATCCAGAGGGCGCCGTCGCGGCCCTTGCTCAGCGTGCGCAGCGGCGTGCGGTCCAGCCCGGGCAAGGGTGTGTGACGCGCCTGCCGCGATTGCGGATCGAGGCGGTACAGGCCGGCATCGGTCGACAGCCACAGGCCCGCGGCGTCTGCCGGCGCGAATCCGGTGACATGCGGCGCGCGGCCACCGTCGGCGAGCACCGCGGTGAGGTCGTCGAAACGGTCCTGCGACGGTTCGTAGCGCAGCAGGCGCGCGTTGTCGGTGCCGATCCACAACGCGCCGTCGCCGTCCTGCGCGACCGCGCGGATGCTGCTGGCGGAAGCCGGGTTGTCCGAGCGGCGAGGCTGGTCGAGATCGAACACGTACTGGAACCGGCTGCCGCGCGGGTCGGCGACCGCGACGCCGCGGAACTGCCCGCCGACCCACAGCATGCCGCCGCGGTCGGTCATCAATGCGTTGACCGAATCGTCCGGCAGGCTGGCGTCGATGGCCGGCTCCTCGCGCACGTCCTCGACCTGGCCGGTCGCCGGATCGAGGCGGCGCAGGCCATAGCCGTACACCGAGAACCACAGCTTGCGGTCGGGCGCCTGCGTGATCGCGCGCACGGCCGGGACCATCGCTTCGTCCACCGGCGCCTGGGGCCAGACGCGGACCAGTTCGCGTCCGTTGCTGTGGACCCGGAACAGGCCGTCGCGACGGCCTAGCCAGATCTGCCCGGCGTGATCCTGGAACAGGCTCATCACGGCCGCCAGCGGGCCGACGAGGTCGGGCGAGCCGCCGTCCAAGCGGTACAGGCCACGCGGGCTGCCGTACCAGGCCGTGCCGTCGCGTGCGGCCAGCAGGCTCTGTCGGCCGGCATTGCCGATGACTTCGCTTTCCAGCGGCAGCACGGTGTCGCGCTTGCCGGTTTCAGGGTCGAGCCGCTCCAGGCCGGCGACGGTGCCGACCCAAACCCTGCCGCGGTGCGGCAGCACGGCCATGACCTGGCGATGCGGGTGGCTGGGCGCGGACGCTTCGTAGCGCCGGATCTGGCCACTGGCCAGGTCGAGGCGGCTCAGGTATTCGGAGTAGGTGCCCACCCAGAGCGCGCTCGCGCCGTCCAGCGCCATCGCCGTGATGTTGCTGTCGGGCAGGCTGGCGGCATCGCGGGGGTTGTGACGGTAGGGCAGGTAGCGCTGTCCGTCGTAGCGGTGCAGGCCGCCCTGGGTGGCGACCCAGACGTAGCCTTCCGGATCCTGCGCGAGCGCGGTGACGGTGTTCTGCGTCAGCCCGCGATCGCTGCCCAGCCGCGAGAAGTAGTAGTCGCGGGTCGCCGCGGAAGCCGGAGACGCCACCATCGCACAGAGCGCGAGGACCGGGCCGGCGAGCCGGGCGAAGGAAAGGAAGGGGAGCTTGTGCGGACGCACGGACATCCATGGCTGGGTGCGGCAGAGCGCAGTGTAGGCCACGTATACGCGCTGGCAACAACCCGCAGGTTGCTACACTGCCGGCAATCCCCCGCATCCACGCCCGTGTCCGAAATCGAACTGCCCGACCTGTCCTCGATCGAGGCCGAGAGCCGCCAGTTGGCGCTTTCCGCATCGCCCTTCGAACTCCACGGCGGCCTGTGCGGCTGGCTGGCCGGCGGCGGCGCGTCGGTGCGTGAATGGCCGGCCAGGGTGCTGGCCGACGACCAGCTTCCGACGCCGGCGCCCAACGGCCCGCTGGACCAGCTGCGGCTGGCGAGCGCGGCGCAGCTGTCCGATCGCAGCTTCGATTTCGCGCTGCTGCTGCCCGATGCCGATGCCTCGCTGGCCGAACGCAGCGGCGCGCTATTCGAGTGGTGCCGCGGCTTTCTCGGCGGTTTCGGCCTGGCGACGGGCGCGCGCCCGAAGCTGTCCGACGAAGGCAGCGAAGCACTGACCGACCTGGCCAAGCTGGCGGCGGCGCAGGCGCAGAGCGACGGCGACGAGGAAGACGAAGAAGCGCTGGTTGAAATCGAGGAATTCGTGCGCGTGGCGGTGCTGCTGCTGCACGGGGACTGCGTGCTCGCCGCGCAGCATCGCCAGAAACTCAACTGACGCAGCCGGCCACTCCCGCCGCAGGCGGCTTTGCCGATGCGTCATCCCGGCGCAGGCGGATCGAGGCCGCAAGCACCTGCCGGAAAAGCAACGTCCATGGATTTCCGCCTTCGCGGGAATGACGAGCAAGAAGCGGATGCACAAACCCCTCACCATTCCTGCCAAGGCCTACGCCCGCCGCCGCCGCCAGTTGATGCGCATGGCCGGCGACGACGCGATCCTGGTGTTGCCCGCGGCGCCGGAACGCATCCGCAGCCGCGACACGCATTACCCGTATCGGCAGGACTCGGACCTGCTGTACCTCACCGGCTTTCCGGAGCCCGAAGCGGTGCTGGTGCTGGTGCCCGGCCGCAAGCATGGCGAGGTGATCCTGTTCTGCCGCGAGCGCGATCCCGAGCGCGAAAGCTGGGACGGCCCGCGTCATGGCCCCGAAGGCGCGGTGGAAGCGTTCGGCCTGGACGATGCTTACCCCATCTCCGACCTCGACGACATCCTGCCCGGCCTGCTCGAAGGTCGATCGCGCGTGTACTACCACTTCGGCCGCGACCAGGAGTTCGACCTCAAGCTGATCGGCTGGCTCAACCGCGTGCGCGCGATGGTGCGCCAGGGCGCGCAGCCGCCGCACGAGTTCCTGGAACTGGGCCATCTGCTCGACGAGTTGCGGCTGTTCAAGGATCGCGACGAACTGCGCCTGATGCAGCGCGCCGCGGACATCAGCGTGCTCGCGCACGAAGCGGCCATGCGTGCCGCGCGTCCGGGCGTGCACGAGTACGAACTGCAGGCCGAAGTCGAGCGCGTGTTCCGCGCCCACCAGGCCGAGCCCGCCTACAACAGCATCGTCGGCGCGGGCGCCAACGGCTGCGTCCTGCACTACCGCGCCAACAGCGCGCAGGCGAAGGACAGCGAGCTGGTCCTCATCGATGCGGGCGCCGAGTATCGCGGCTACGCGGCGGACATCACCCGCACGTTCCCGGTGAACGGCCGCTTCAGCAAGGAACAGCGGGCACTGCACGACCTGGTCGGCCAGGCGCAGGCCGCGGCGCTCGAACAGGCCCGCCCCGGCGTGCCCTACGAGGCCGGCCACGTGGCGGCGGTGGAAACGCTCACCGAAGGACTACTGCGGCTGGGCCTGCTGCGCGGAAAGCTGGAAAAGAACCTGGCCGATGGCAGCTACAAACGCTTCTACCGGCACAAGACCGGGCACTGGCTCGGGCTGGACGTGCACGACGTGGGCGAATACCGCATCGACGGCGAGTCACGCCTGCTCGAGCCCGGCATGGTGTTCACCATCGAACCGGGCGTGTACATCTCGCCCGACGACGCCAGCGTCGACGCGAAGTGGCGCGGCATCGGCATCCGCACCGAGGACGACGTGCTGGTGACCGCCGACGAGCCGCAGGTGCTGACGCAGCGGCTGGCGCGAAGCGCGGAGGAGATCGAGGCGCTGATGGCGCGCACGCGCGCCTGAGGCTTACTTCGGCAGGCCGTGGCCGCCGGCCGGCGCGGTCTTCACGTGGTCGCCGAATCCGGCGATCAGCGGTTTGGCCTTCGTGATGGCCTGCCGCACCGACGGCAACGAAAGCGATGCCTTGTGGCTGGCCTCGTCGTCCCAGACTTCGGTGATCCAGATGGCGTTCTCGTCGGCGAGGTCGCGCGCGACCACGTAGCTCAGGCATCCCGGCATGTCGTGGATGCCCTCCAGCAGGATCGAGATGAGCGCATCGCGCTGGCCCGGCGTGGCCAGCATCTTTCCGATCAGTCCGTACATGGACGTGTTTCCCGTGGGAGTGGCGAGGCCGGGCAGCGTCGTGGCGAGCGCGCCCGATGCGACGGTGACGATGAATGCGCGACGATCGAACGGCATGGGAACTCTCGCGGCAACGCGCCGATGCTAGTGGAAACGACTAGCGAAACGAAAACGCCGCGGCAGGCACGAGCCCACCGCGGCGTTCATCATGCGGGATCGATCAGGCGGCTTCGGCGAAGCCTTCGCGGGTGAGGTTGATCGGCTCGCCTTCGGTGCACACCACGTCGTCCTCGATGCGGATGCCGCCGAACGGCTTGAACGTCTCCACGCGCGTCCAGTCGATGCTGTCGGCGTGGCCGTTCTTCTTCACCTCGTCCAGCAGCATGTCGATGAAGTACACGCCGGGTTCGATGGTCACTGCCATGCCGGCGCCGAGCTCACGGGTGAGGCGCAGGTACGGATGGCCTTCCGGCTTCGCGATGGTGCCGCCGTCGTCGGACGCAGCGAAGCCGGCCACGTCGTGGACCTGCAGGCCGATGCCGTGGCCGATGCCGTGCGGGAAGAACGCGCTGCTGACGCCCGTGGCCAGCGCGGCCTCAGGCGACACGCGGATCACGCCGAAGTCGCGCAGGATGCCAGCCAGTGCGAGGTGCGCGTCGACGTGGATCTGCCTGTAGTCGGGGCCGGCACGCACCTGGTCGCACATCGCGCGCTGCGCCGCGTCGACTGCGTCGATCATCGCCTGGAACTCGCTGCCGGCATCGGCCGCGTACGTGCGCGTGATGTCGCAGGCGTAGCCGTCATGGCTGGCGCCGGCGTCGATCAGGAAGCTGCGCAGCTCGCCCGGCGGCAGGCGGTCGCGCTCGGTGTAGTGCAGCACGGCGCCGTGTTCGTTGAGCGCGATGATGTTGTTGTACGGCAGGTCGTTGGCATCCTGCGCGGCGGCTTGGCAATACACCAGGTGGATGCCGAACTCGCTCGCGCCGGCGCGGAACGCACGCTCGGCCGCGCGATGCGCGCGCACGCCGATGCGCGTGGCCTGCCGCATCATCTCGATCTCGTACGCGGTCTTGTAGGCGCGGTGGAACTCAAGGTAGTTCACAACGGCCGGCGGGTTGTTCGGCGCGTAGTCGCCCAGCGCGCTCTGCGGCTCGCCGAGGATCGCGCTGCGCGCCGCGTCGGGCAGGTGCTGGCGCGCCTCGTCGGCGGTGCGGATCACCACGATGTCGAAGTGGTCGACCCAGTAACCGCTCGGCGCCGACGGCACCACGTGCCAGTAGTCGAACGGCTGCAGGAATACCAGTTTGGGCTTCTGCCCCGGCGTGACGATCAGCCAGCTGCCCGGTGCGCGCGTCAGCGGCAGCCAGGCCTTGAATTGCGGGTTGACCGCGTAGGGATAGTCGCGGTCGTCGAACACCTGGTAGTGCAGCGTGCCGCTGGGCACGACGAGGTGGTCGAAGCCGCCGCGGGCGAGGGCCTGCTCGGTGCGGCGTTGCAGTTCGGCAAGGTGTTGCGGGTACAGCGCGGCGACAGTGCTCATTCGTATGCGAGGATGCGGAGTGCCGCCTATTCTGCCGCAAAGCCCCACAAGGTCCTGTGCCGGTCCGGCCGGCGACGGTCGGGAGCGCGGCTCAGGCCGGGTGCAGGTGGCCCGTATCCAGCCACTGGCGCAGCTGCTGCAACTCGCTCTCCAGCATGCTGATGAAACGGAAGCCCGACCACGTCTGCCCGGGCGTGCTGGTCTTGTCCTGCCAGAGCAGGTGCGCGCCGACCTCGATCGGGGAGCTCTGGTGCGGCGTGCCGCGCAGGTTGAAGCGCAGCTGGTACAGCGCGTCCTCGACCAGCGGCACGGTGGCGATCAGCAGCATGCCGCTTTCCGACAGGTTGCTGAGCTGGCCGATCACCGTGTCGGTCATGGTGTCCACCACCTGCACCGGCTCGTGCACGGTGCGGCGGCGCGCGCGGCGGAATTCCTCGTTCATGCGTGTGCCTCGGACGGAGCGTTGTTGCCGACCAGGTGGCCGAGAGCGTTCATCACGGCGCTCCATGCGCGGTCGACCAAGCGGCTCTTCTCGACGGTGACGATGCGGGCGCTGCCGGCCGCCAGCTGCCGCGCGAGACTGTCGAGCGACAGCTCGCCCACGCGCTGGCCGCGCTGGTTGACGAACAGCGCGTTGTCGGTGACCGGGCTGAACCAGGACAGGCGACGGCGGACCACTTCGCCCGTCCCGGCCAGGTCGAATTCGAACCAGGTACCGAACGGCAGCGCGCGCAGATGGCGCCAGCATTCCTGTTCCTGCGGCGTGCGGGCGGTCGGTTGCGCTTCGATGGGCGGCGTCTCCTCGGTGCCCAGGCGCGTGCGGGCCTTGAGCTTGAGCGCCAGCTCGGTGCGCGATGCGGCGTCCTCGCTGGTCGCGCCGGCCACCAGTTGCCGCGCGATCGCGCCGGCGTCCTCCACGTGATAGCCGACCTGCGTCAGCGCCGATTCGATGTCCTCGCCGACCGCGTCCGCGACCGGCCCGCGCTGGCCGCCGGAGTTGGCTTCCACGATCGCGCGCGTTGCATCGATCTGCCGCTGCCACTCGTCGGAATCGTCGCCGCCGCGCAGCAGGGTGAGCGTGAGCACGTCCGTCCAGGCCTGCGACAGCAGCGTATGCACGAACTTCGGCAGCTTCTGCTCGCCGACCACTGTCTCGATCGCTTCCGCGGCCTGGCGCTTGGCCAGCAGCAGTTTCTCCTTGCCGCGCGCGGCTTCGATGTGGCGACGTTCGGCGACTTCCGCCTTGCGCGCCATCGAGCGCAGGTGCTCCTGCAGCTGGCGATTGGCCGACTCGAACACACCGGCGTCGCCGTCGTAATGCTCCACGACGTGATCCACGGCACGTCGCAGCTGGTCATTGAGCTGCGGGTCGTGATCGTCCTTGGGCAGCCAGTGCGCACCGGCCTCCGCCACGGCATTGAGCAGTTGCCGCGCTGGGTGCTCGTTGCGGACGAAGAAGCCGCGGTCCTCGATCGCCAGCCGCACCAGCGGCACCTGCAGCCGGTGCAGCAGGTTGGAAACCGCCGGATCGGTGCGCAGTTCGCGGCCGATCTCGGTGTAGAACAGCTCCATCAGTTCGAAGGCGTCGCTGTCCTCGCGCGCGAGGAACGTGGCCTCGCCGCGCTGCTGGCGCGCCTGCGCGAGCAGGGTGTGGCGCACGTCGGTGAGGTTGCGCGGCGCGGGCTTGTGCGCGGGCAGCGATTGCAGCGCGCCCAGCGCGGAGCGCAGGTCCTCGCGCGACAACGTCGGGCGCACCGCTTCGCCGTCGGCACCGGTGCGCAGCTTGCCCATCAGTTCGCGGCGCGTGGACAGCAGTTGCTGCAGCAGGCCGAACGCTTCCTCGTCCAGCGCCATGCCGGCGCGGTCGGGCTCCGCCTGGCCGGGCCAGCCGGTCATCGGCTGCTGGCGCTCCTGCCATGCATCGGCCGGTTCGCGCTCGCGCCGCGGCGCCTGCTCGCGCGCTGCGGGCCGTGGCCGGATCGGCACGAACGACAGGCTGGGCAGCACGTTCTCGCGCGCCAGCAGCGCGTTCATGGTCTCGACCAACTGCGCATAGCCGGTCATCACCGCGTGGTCGTAGACCTTGTACAGCTGCAGCCGCGCTTCCGGGCTGATCTGCAGAGCGTGCGCGGCCTCCGACAGGATGCGCGCCAGTGCGTACGGCCCGACCGGCAGGCGCTCGGCGTCGAATGCGGGTGCGCCGGCCAGCACGCCGAAGCGCTGGCCCAGCAGGAGCAGCGGCAGGCTGGCGCGCGATTCCTGGCGCGCGGCGATCGTGCGCAGCAGGACCGCCTCGTCGGCTTCGTTGTGCTCGACCAGGCGAAGATCGCGAAACGCGGGCGGCGCGCCCGGCGTTTCGGTGACCGGCGCCGGTTCGCGGATGGTGGTCAGCGCGCTCTCGACCAGCGCCAGGTAACGCGGCACCAGGTCGGCGCGGTTGAGGCGCGTGGTGCGCAGGGTCTCGAGATGGCTCGCCTGCTGGGCCGGGTTGCGTGCCTGATCGGCGTGCTTGAACAACTGCTGCTCGAACTCACCCAGCATGTGTTCCAGCTGTCGCGACATCTCGTCCGAAATGAGCGCGTACAGGTGCTCCAGCACGCGCCGCACCCGATGGGGCAGCGGCGCAGAGGCCAGGGTAGGACGAGGGATCGAACTTCCCAAGGGTTCGAACGTTGCTGACATGCGGGATCCACCGTGTCGATAGCGTGATCATGCATCGACCCATCCTCGCCCCGCCAGCCTCGCGGCACCAGCGGTCCCTCAGCGGGCGACCACACCTTCCAACGTATCGCGGGCCGGCCGGAGGCCATGGCCGGCGCGTCGTGCGGTTGTCTTGCGGACAAACGTCGCGCCCGCGGCGATCAGAGGTTCGTGTAGCCGGCTACTCCATGCTGCGCTGCAAGTTCCTCGCCCAGGAACAGCTCGACCACGTCGTTGGTGAAGCGGCGGCCGAGTTCGGTCGGGCGCACGCGGTCGCCATCGCGCTGCAGCCATCCGCGCGCGCACGCCTCGTCCAGCTGCGGCGCGATCGTGCTCCGGTCGAGTCCCGTACGCGCTTCGAACGCCGACAGCGAAAAGCCGTCGACCAATCGCAGTGCATTGAGCATGTACTCGAAAGGACGGCGCGCGGGATCGATGCGGTCATCGCCGCCGATGGCTTCGGCGTGACCGGCTCGCGCCAGATACTGGGTGGGATGCTTGACCTTCCAGCGACGCAGGATGGTCTGCTCGGCGCCCAGCGTGATCTTGCCGTGCGCGCCGGCGCCGATGCCCAGGTAATCGCCGTACTGCCAGTAGTTGAGGTTGTGCACGCACTGCCGGCCGGGGCGTGCGTACGCACTCACTTCGTACTGCGCATAGCCCGCACCCGCCAGCATGGCCTGGCAATGCTCCTGCATGTCCCAGCTGAGTTCGTCGTCGGGAATGTCGCGCGGCGGCCGCGCGGCGAAGACCGTGTTGGGTTCCAGGGTCAGCTGGTAATGGCTGACGTGCGCCGGCTGCAGCGCGAAGGCGCGTTCGAGGTCGTGCTCCGCCATCGCCAGCGACTGGCCGGGCAGCGCGTACATCAAATCGAGATTGATGTTGTCCAGGCCCGCATCCTGCGCCAGCTTCACCGCGGCCTGCGCCTCGGCACTGTCGTGGATGCGGCCCAGGCGCTTGAGGCATTCGTCGTCGAAGCTCTGGATGCCGAAGCTGAGCCGGTTCACCCCGGCGGCGCGATACAGCTCGAAGCGGCCGTGCTCGGCGGTGCCGGGATTGGTTTCCAGCGTCACTTCGCAACCGGGTGCGAAGCGCAGCCGGCTGCTGGCGCCCTGCAGGAAGCGGTCGATGTGCTCGGGCGGGAACAGGCTGGGCGTGCCGCCGCCGAAGAACACCGAGTGCACCGTGCGGCCCCATACCAGCGGCAGGTCGAAATCCAGGTCCGCCAGCAATGCATCCACGTAGGCGTCGAACGGCAGCGCGCCGCGGCCTTCGTGCGAGTTGAAGTCGCAATACGGACATTTGCGCACGCACCAGGGCAGATGGACGTAGAGCGAGAGGGGCGGCGTGGTGAGCATCGGGATTTCGGACTGCTTATGACACGAAGGGTGCAGAAGCGGATGGACGCAGGAGGACGCAGATGATCGCGGATCAGGATGGGGCTTGCGGGCCACGCATGGCACATCGCTGAGCCCGAATGCATCGCCTATTGAGCGTACGCCTTGTCTGCGTGCCTCAGCGTCTTCTGCGTCGTCCGCGTCCAGGTCGTAAGGAATCAGCCAAGATCCAGCCGCCGGCGCAGCTCCGCCAGCGCCCGCCCTCGATGGCTGATGCGGTTCTTCAGCGCGGAATCGAGTTCAGCCGCCGAGAAGCCCTGTTCGGGATCGAGGAACACCGGGTCGTAGCCGAAGCCGCCCTCGCCGCGTCGCTCGTGCAGCACGCGGCCGTGCCAGACGCCCTCAGCGATCAGCGGTTGCGGATCCTCGGCGTAGCGCAGCAGCACGATCACTGCGTAGAAGTGCGCGGTACGCTCCGCGTCGGGAACGTCCTTCAGTGCGTCCAGTAGCTTGTCGATGTTGGCCTGCGCGTTGCCATGCTCGCCGGCGTAGCGCGCCGAATACAGGCCGGGGGCACCGCCCAGCGCATCCACGCACAGGCCCGAGTCGTCGCCAAGCGCCGGCAGGCCGGTCGCGCGAGCGGCCTTGCGGGCCTTGAGCAGCGCGTTCTCCACGAAGGTCAGGCCGGTCTCGTCGGCGTCGGACACGCCCATCTCGCCCTGCGTGACGAACTCGATGCCGCTATCGCCCAGCAGCTCGCTGAACTCGCGCAGCTTGCCGCGGTTGCTGCTGGCGATGACCCACCGCGTCGGCCAGTTCATGCCTTGGGCTCCAACAGGTCCCAGCGGTTGCCGTACAGGTCTTCGAACACGGCGACCGTGCCGTAAGACTCATGGCGCGGCGCTTCGAGGAAGCGCACGCCCTTGGCCTGCATCGTCGCGTGGTCGCGAGCGAAATCGTCGGTGTGCAGGAAGAAACCCACGCGTCCGCCGGTCTGCCGGCCGACGCTCGCGCGCTGTGCTTCGCCGTCTGCCTGTGCCAGCAGTAGCGCAGTTTCCGCGCCCTTCGGCGCCACGCGCACCCAGCGCTTGCCACCGCCGAGGTCGGTGTCTTCCAGCAGATCGAAGCCGAGCGCGTCGCGGTAGAACGCGATGGCCTCGTCGTAGTCGGCCACGACCAGGGTGACGCTGGCGAGGAACCGCTTCATGCCTCAGCCCGCGAGCGCGTCGCGCTGGCGGGCGATCAGTTCGTCGATGCCGGCCTGCGCCAGCGCGGTCATGGCGTCCAGTTCCTCGCGGCGGAACGCATGTCCTTCGGCCGTGCCCTGCAATTCGATGAAGCCACCGCCATCGTTCATCACGACGTTCATGTCGGTGTCGCAGGCGCTGTCCTCGGCGTAATCCAGATCCAGCACCGGTCCGCCGCGGTAGATGCCCACGGACACCGCCGCGACCGCACCGAAGATCGGATCGCGTGTGATCTCGCGTCGCGCCTGCAGCCAGCGCACCGCATCGACCAGTGCCACGTAGGCGCCGGTAATGGCAGCGGTGCGCGTGCCGCCGTCGGCCTGCAGCACGTCGCAATCGAGCGTGATGGTGCGCTCGCCCAGCAGCTTGCGGTCGACGCAGGCGCGCAGCGAGCGGCCGATCAGTCGCTGGATCTCCAGCGTGCGGCCACCCTGCTTGCCGCGCGAGGCCTCGCGGTCGCTGCGCGAATGGGTGGCGCGCGGCAGCATGCCGTACTCGGCGGTGACCCAGCCTTCGCCCTTGCCGCGCAGGAACGGCGGCACCTTGTTGTCGATGCTGGCCGTGCACAGCACGCGGGTTTCGCCGAAGCTGATCAGCACGGAGCCTTCGGCGTGGCGGGTGTAGCCGCGCTCGATGCGGACCTCGCGCATCTGCGCCGGGGCGCGCCCGCTGGGGCGGGCGACGGTGGCCGGGGATCCGGCGGAAGGGGCGACAGGCGAGCCGGACATGGGCCGAATTACCGATTTGAGGGCGCGCGAGTTTACCATTCGCCCCCTGTCGGCCCCGCGTGCCGACGTTGGACTTCCGCATGATCCGCAGCATGACCGCGTTCGCCAGCGGTGAACGCGCCACTCCCTGGGGCACGCTCGGTTGCGAGCTCCGCTCGGTCAACCATCGTTTCCTCGAACTGGGCGTGCGCCTGCCCGACGATCTGCGCGCGCTGGAACCGGCCCTGCGCGAGCGTGTGGCCTCGCGCGTGTCGCGCGGCAAGATGGACCTGACGCTGCGGTTGCGTGCGCCGGAAGGCGAGGGCGCGCTGCAACTCAACCCCGCGCGCCTGCGCGAGCTGAGCGAACTGGCGCTCGACCTGGAATCGCGCTTCCCGCGCCTGCGCACCGAGCTGACCGAGCTGCTGCAGTTCCCCGGCGTTCTGCAGGGCCCGGCCAGCGATCCGGCCGAACTTCAGGCGATGGCGCTGGAGCTGCTGGACGAAGTGCTCGACGAATTCGTTCGTGCGCGCGAGCGCGAAGGCGCCAAGCTCGCCGCCGTGATCAACGAGCGCATCGACGGCATCGCCGCGATCGCCGCCGACGTGCGCACGCTGATGCCGACGATCCGCGCCGGCCAGCGCACCAAGCTGGAAACGCGCCTGGCCGATCTCGCCCAGCCCATGGACAACGGCCGGCTCGAGCAGGAGTTGGTCCTGTGGCTGCAGAAGCTGGATGTGGACGAGGAGCTCGACCGTCTCGATGCGCACGTCAGCGAGGCGCGGCGCGTGCTGAAACTGAAGGAAGCCGTGGGGCGGCGCCTCGATTTCCTGCTGCAGGAATTCAACCGCGAAGCCAACACGCTCGGCTCCAAGTCGGTCGATGCGCGCAGTTCGGCCGCTGCGGTGGAGCTGAAGGTGCTGATCGACCAGGTCCGCGAGCAGATCCAGAACATCGAGTAGCGGGAATGGGGAATGGAGAATCGGGAATCGCGAAAGCGCCCCGACCGTTCCCACCCTCGCGCTTTCCGATTCTCCATTCCCGAATCCCGATTCCCGATCATGCGCGGAACCCTCTTCATCGTCGCTGCCCCGTCCGGTGCCGGTAAATCCAGCATCGTCAACGCCGTGCTGGCGCGCGATCCCAACATCTGCCTGTCCATCTCGTTCACCTCGCGCCAGCCGCGACCGGGCGAGCGGCACGCCGAGCACTACCACTTCGTCAGCGCGCGGGAGTTCGAGGCGATGGTCGCCGCGGGCGATTTCTTCGAGCACGCGCTGGTGCACGGCGACTGGAAGGGCACCGCGCGTCAGTCGGTCGAGCCACAACTGGCCTCGGGCAAGGACGTGCTGCTGGAGATCGACTGGCAGGGTGCGCGCCAGGTGCGCGAGAAGGTGCCCGACGCGGTGAGCGTCTTCATCCTGCCGCCGTCGCGGCAGGCGCTGGAGCAGCGCATGCGCAACCGCGGGCAGGACAGCGAGGACGTGATCGCGCAGCGCCTGGCGGCCGCCCGCGAAGAGATGTCGCATTACGGCGAGTTCGACTTCGTCATCGTCAACGAGCACTTCGAGACTGCCGTGGACGAGATGTGCGCGATCTTCCTGGCCAGCCGGGTCCGCCGCGACCAGCAGGTGGCCCGCCATTCGCGCCTGATCACGGCGCTGCTGGTGGACGATCCGACGTCCTGAGCCGGACAGGGCATCCGTAGCCAGGCAGGTCATCCGTAGGAGCCAGCTTGCTGGCGACCGCCGCTCGGGATGGGCAAATGTCGCCAGCAAGCTGGCTCCTACGGTATCGCTGCCCCTAACTGACTGATTCCTAAGGCCACACTTGCTCTTGGCAGGGCAGGCCGCTACACTCTGCGGTCCCTCAAAGCCTGTATGGACGGCCCGCCGGCCGCCAGGAGCCCCATGGCCCGCATCACCGTTGAAGATTGCCTGGAAGTGGTCGATAACCGCTTCGAACTCGTCATGATGGCCGCCAAGCGCGCCCGCCAGCTGGCCAACGGCGTCGAGCCGCAGCTGGACAACAGCGAGTCCAACGACAAGCCGACGGTGCTGGCGCTGCGCGAGATCGCCGCGCGCCGCATCGACACCGACTACATCGACGCCGTCGAGAAGTCCGAGCGCGAGCGCAAGGAGCGCGAGGCGCTGGAGTGGGCCGCGGCCGAAGTCGTGGCCGACGACGACATGTCCAAGGGCGACGACTGATCCCCCGACGCATCGAGCGCCCCTGTGGCGCCACGACGGCCCCGCCTTGGCGGGGCCGTTTTCGTTTGGATCCGGCTCGATTGGCGCAGCCCGGTAGGGAATCCGTGGGTGCCGTCCGACGCGCTTCGAGCCAAGGTGGAAGTGCGTCACCGGCTCCACCTTCACGTGACCCGGACACGCCGGCCATCACCAGACACCCGCATTCGACCCGCCCATAGGCTGGCCCTATTCAGCCGATGCACGCGCGCGCATTGCACGGCATGTCGCACCGCGCTTAGATTCCCACCATGAGTCCCCCGCAATCCGCGCCGATCTCCGCTGTCGCGCTGCCCGCCGTCGCGCCCGTCCTCGACGACGCCGACGTGCCCGATTACGTGCGCGAGCTGGAACAGGCCGCCGATTACCTACCGCAGGAGCAGCGCCTCCAGCTGCGCCGCGCCTGGGCGATCGGCGCGGCGGCGCACGCCGGGCAGACGCGCAAGTCGGGCGAGCCGTACATCACCCATCCCGTCGCGGTGGCCAAGGTGCTGGCCGACCAGGGACTGGACATGGAAACGCTGATCGCCGCGATCCTGCACGACACGATCGAGGACACCCCGCTGACGCGCGAAGGCCTGGCCAGCGAGTTCGGCGAAACGGTGGCCGAGCTGGTGGATGGCGTCACCAAGCTGGACAAGCTGCAGTTCCGCGACCGGCAGGAGGCGGCGGCGGAGAGCTTCCGCAAGATGCTGCTGGCGATGTCGCGCGACCTGCGCGTCATCCTGATCAAGCTGGCCGACCGCCTGCACAATATGCGCACGCTGGACGCGGTCAAGCCGGAAAAGCGCCGCCGCGTGGCCCAGGAAACCCTGGACATCTACGCGCCCATCGCCCATCGCCTGGGCCTGAACACGCTGTTCCGCGAACTGCAGGACCGCTGTTTCAAGGCCATGTATCCCAATCGCTACAAGGTGCTGCACAAGGCCCTGATGGCGGCGCGCGGCAATCGCCGCGAGGTGCTGGGCAAGATCACCGACGCGGTCAAGATCGCCCTGCCGGCCGCCTGCATCGAGGCGGAGATCTCCGGCCGCGAGAAATCCCTCTACAGCATCTTCTGCAAGATGGTCGAACAGAAGAAGTCCTTCTCGGACGTGCTGGACATCTACGGTTTCCGGGTCATCGTGCATACGCTGCCCGAATGCTACCTGGCCCTGGGCACGCTGCACCAGCTCTACCGCCCGGTGCCGGGCAAGTTCAAGGACTACATCGCCATCCCCAAGGTCAATGGCTACCAGTCCCTGCACACCACCCTGATCGGCCCCTACGGCACCCCCGTGGAATTCCAGTTCCGCACCCGCGAAATGGACCACGTGGCCGAAGAAGGCGTGGCTTCGCACTGGCTGTACAAGGAAGACGACGTCACGCTCAACGACTTGCAGAAGCGCACCCATCGCTGGCTGCAGTCGCTGCTGGACATCCAGAGCCAGACCGGCGATTCCGCCGAGTTCCTGGAACACGTCAAGGTGG
>NZ_DASRTS010000033.1:0-30583 GCF_035655815.1 Lysobacter sp. | reverse complement strand
CCCGCCACTATAAGGCGGCGAGCCCCGCGTTCCCGCGTGGTGCCATCGCGACCCGGAGCCCCGCAGCCCGATGGCCCTCGCGATTACGTCAGCCGTAGCGCCATATGCCCGCGACAACCCCTGCTTCGCGGGCTTGGCGGCGGCGACGGCACATCCACGCAGGCGCCCTTCCGTTCTCCTCCGCGGCCGCAGGTGTCCGGAGGGCGGATGGGGAGAAACCCATCGCCGCGGTACCCGGGCCTGAGCTTTCCGTCAGCCTGTTCCGTGCCTGAGCGTGCCCAGGTCGATCACGAAGCGGTAGCGGACGTCGGAGCGCAGCATGCGTTCGTAGGCCTCGTTGATCTGGTCCATGCGGATCAGTTCGATGTCCGAGGCGACGCCGTGTTCGGCGCAGAAGTCGAGCATCTCCTGCGTCTCGCGGATGCCGCCGATCATCGAGCCGGCCAGCCGGCGGCGCTTGCGGATCAGCGAGCCAGCCGACACGACCTCCGGCGCCTCGGGAATGCCGAGCAGGATCATCGTGCCGTCGACCTTCAGCAGGTTGAGGTAGGCGTTGTAGTCGTGCGGCGCGGACACCGTGTCGACAACGAAGTCGAACCGCATCGCGTGCGTCTTGAACACGGTGCCGTCACGCGTGGCCGCGAAATCCTTCGCGCCCAGCGCGATCGCGTCGTCGCGCTTGGATTCGGACGTGCTGAGCACGGTCACTTCGGCGCCCATCGCCGCGGCCAGCTTCACCGCCATGTGCCCCAGCCCGCCCAGGCCGACCACGGCCACGCGGTCGCCCGGCTTCACGCCGAAGTGCTTCAGCGGCGAATACGTGGTGATGCCCGCGCACAGCAGCGGCGCGGCGCGATCCAGCGGCAGCGCGGTGGGGATGCGCAGCACGTAATCCTGGTCCACGGTGATCTGCGTCGAATAGCCACCGAAGGTCGGACGGCTCTTGTCGAAGCGGCGATCATCCGGATTACGCTCGTAGCTGTTGTACGTGCCGCTCATGCCGAAGTCGCAGTACTGCTGCTCGCCCGCGTTGCACGACGGACACTGGCGGCACGAATCCACGAAGCAGCCCACGCCGACGGCTTCGCCGACGCTGAACCGCGTGACCTGCGCGCCGACCCGCGACACGCGGCCGACGATCTCGTGGCCGGGCACCATCGGGAATATCGCGCCGCCCCACCCATCGCGCGCCTGGTGGATGTCCGAATGGCAGACACCGCAGTACAGGATGTCGATGAGCACTTCATGCGGGCCGGGCTCGCGTCGTTCGATCGTGAACGGGACCAGCGGCGAGGCCGGATCGAGGGCGGCGTAGGCAGGTGTCTTCAGCATGGATCGGGGGCGCGATGGGATGCGGTCAGTCTATTCGTGCACCTGCGCCCGCACTGTGCGCGATGCGGGCAACGCAGCGTGCCAGCGCTGCAGCGTGCGGCGCCGTGCGCTAATCTTTGCGCCCCGCAAACATACCGGAGCCGGCCATGCCTTCCTTCGACATCGTCTCCGAAGTCGATCGCCACGAACTCACCAATGCCGTCGACCAGGCCAACCGCGAACTGGGCACGCGTTTCGACTTCAAGGGCGTGGACGCGAAATTCGCGCTGGAGGACGAGGTGATCACCCAGTCGGCACCCAGCGAGTTCCAGCTCAAGCAGATGAACGACATCCTGCGCGCACGGCTGATCGCACGCGGCATCGACGCACGCTGCCTGGAATTTGGCGACGTCGAGACCAACCTGGCCGGCGCGCGGCAGAAGATCACGGTCAAGCAGGGCATCGAGCGCGACCTGGCCAAGAAGATCCAGGCCGCGATGAAGGAAGCCAAGCTCAAGGTCGACAGCCAGATCAACGGCGACAAGCTGCGCGTGACCGGCAAGAAGCGCGACGACCTGCAGGCCGCCATCGCCCTGCTGCGCGCGGCCGAGTACGAGCGCCCGCTGCAGTTCGACAACTTCCGCGACTGATCGCGATGTCCGTGGACGACCCCATCGCCGCGACGCGCCTGTGGCTGGAGCGTGCCGTGATCGGGCTGAACCTGTGCCCCTTCGCCAAGGCGGTGCACGTCAGACAGCAGGTGCGTTTTGCGCTGAGCACCGCGACCACGCCGCAGGAACTGCGTAACGACCTGGAGGCGGAACTGACGCGCCTGGCCGCGACCGATCCAGATGTCATCGGCACCACGCTGCTGGTGCATCCGCGCGTGCTCACCGATTTCCTGGATTACAACGAGTTCCTGGACGAGGCCGATGCGCTGGTGGCCTCGCTCGGGCTGGAAGGCGAGATCCAGGTGGCGAGCTTCCACCCGGACTACCGCTTCGCGGGCACGGCCGACGACGACATCGGCAACTTCACCAACCGCTCGCCCCACCCCACGCTGCATCTGCTGCGCGAGGCAAGCATCGACCGCGCGGTGGCGGCCTATCCGGATCCCGACGTGATCGTGGAGCGCAACCTGCGCACCCTGGAGCGCCTGGGAGTGGACGGCTGGCGGCGGCTGTTCGCGGACTGAACCTTCGCCCGGCCACACACTCCGCACGCGCATGCTGTCGCGCGGTCGTCGCGCTGTGGCATGTTGCTGTTCCCACGTCGCGACCGGAGTCCGCCATGTCCGAACATACCGCCTCGATCCGCTGGACCCGCAACGGCCAGGCGTTCGATTACGAGCATTTCCCGCGAGACCACGACGTCCGCTTCGAACGCGGCCAGCACCTGACCGGCTCGGCGGCGCCTGCGTATTTCGGCAGCGCGCAGGGCGTGGATCCGGAAGAGATGCTGGTGGCTGCGCTGTCTTCCTGCCACATGCTGACGCTGCTGGTGGTCGCCGCGAAGAAGGGCTGGACGGTCGATACGTACGAGGACGATGCCGTCGGCACGCTCGGCAAGAACGACGAAGGCCGTATGGCCGTCACGCATGTCACGTTGCGACCGCGCATCACCTTCGCCGGCAAGACACCGGACGCCACGGAACTGGCGAAGCTGCACGAGTCGGCGCACCGGAACTGCTTCATCGCCAACTCGGTGAAGACGGAAGTGGTGGTTGAGCCGCGCTGAGCGGCCGACCAGCCATTCACTCCCTCTCGTCATTCCCGCGAAGGCGGGAATCCAGTGTCGTTGCGGCTTCGCGTCCGGTGTGCGACTGCGTGCATGCCCAGTGTGTCGTTGGTGAAGCGCGTAAAGTCGCTGGATTCCCGCTTTCGCGGGAATGACAGACCAGTGAGGCGGGGGCCACCGGGGCGCTTCGGCCTTACCCAGGCTACGAAGCTGCTACATCGCCAATTCGGTGAAGACGGAAGTCGTGGTGGAGCCGCGCTGAGCGGCGCCGACCAGCCATTCACTCCCTCTCGTCATTCCCGCGAAGGCGGGAATCCAGTGTCGTTGCGGTTTCGCGTCAGGTCTGCGACTACGCGCATGTCCCTGTGTGTCATTGCTGAAGCGCGTAAAGTCGCTGGATTCCCGCTTTCGCGGGAATGACGAACCGGTGATCGGGCCCAAGCGCGCCCGGTCACTTGGCCTTTAGATTGGCCTTTAGAGGATGTACCGGCTCAGATCCGGATCCTGTACCAGTTCGCCCAGGTGCTGGTCGACGTACGCACGGTCGATGCGCACCGACTGTCCGCCGCGGTCGGGCGCCTCGAAGCTCAACGTGTCGAGCAGGCGCTCCAGCACGGTGTGCAGGCGGCGCGCGCCGATGTTTTCCTGGCGCTCGTTGACCTGCGCGGCGATCTCCGCAAGCCGGTCCACGGCATCGTCGGTGAACTCCAGCCCCACGCCTTCGGTACGCAGCAGTTCGACGTACTGCGTGGTCAGCGCGGCCTTCGGCTCGGTGAGGATGCGCACGAAGTCGTCCTTGCTCAGTGCCGACAGCTCCACGCGGATCGGGAAACGGCCCTGCAGCTCGGGAATCAGGTCGCTGGGCTTGGCCAGGTGGAAGGCGCCCGAGGCGATGAAAAGGATGTGGTCGGTCTTCACCGGCCCGTACTTGGTGCTCACCGTGGAGCCTTCAACCAGCGGCAGCAGGTCGCGCTGCACGCCTTCGCGCGAGACGTCGCCACCGCCGACGTTCTCACCTCGTTTGGCAACCTTGTCGATCTCGTCGATGAAGACGATGCCGTGCTGCTCGCACGCTTCGATAGCGGCCTCGCGAACGTCATCCTCGTTGACCAGCTTGCCGGCCTCCTCCTCGATCAGCTGCGCACGCGCGGTGCGGATTGCCAGCGTCTTCTTGTGGGTCTTGGCGCCGGCCACCTGCGAGAACATCTGGCGCAGCTGCTGGCCCATTTCCTCCATGCCCGGCGGCGCCATGATGTCCACGCCGACGTTCACCGCGGTCTCGATCTCGATCTCGCGATCGTCCAAGGCGCCGGCGCGCAGTTGCTTGCGCAGCTTGGCGCGCGTCTCGTTGTCCTGCGCGGACGGTTCGTCCTTCGCCTCCTCGGCTGCATTGAAGCCGAACACGGTCGTCGCGCCCTGCCGGCGCGGCAGCAGCGCATCCAGGATGCGCTCCTCGGCGCGCTCCTCGGCCTGCGTGCGGACGCGCTGCTTGGCCTGCTCGCGATACAGCTTGACCGCCGTGTCGGCCAGGTCGCGCACGATCTGCTCCACGTCCTTGCCGACGTAACCGACCTCGGTGAAACGCGTGGCTTCCACCTTCACGAACGGCGCATTGGCCAGCGTGGCCAGGCGGCGCGCGATCTCGGTCTTGCCGACGCCGGTGGGACCGATCATCAGGATGTTCTTGGGCATCACCTCGTTGCGCAGTTCATCGGGCAGCTGCATGCGGCGCCAGCGGTTGCGCAACGCGATGGCGACGGCGCGCTTGGCGGACTGCTGGCCGACGATGTGCCGGTCGAGTTCCTGCACGATCTCGCGCGGCGTCATGGTGGCGTTGGAGGTGTCGGGTTTGATGGGCATGTGGGAATTGGAAATCGGGAATAGGGAATCGGGAAGCCCGGACAATGGGAGGTGGAAGGGAGCGTCGGCGCCTTGCGCCTCTACGATTCCCTATTCGCCACTCTCCATTCCCGGCATCAGAGTTCTTCCACCACCACGTTGCGGTTGGTGTAGATGCACACGTCGCCGGCGATGTTGATGGCTTCCGTGGCGACGGTGCGCGCGTCCAGCTGGGTATGCGCGAGCAGCGCGCGTGCGGCCGACAGCGCGTACATGCCGCCGGAGCCGATGGCGATGATGCCGTCCTCGGGCTCGATGACGTCGCCGGTGCCGCTGATGATCAGCGAGGTTTCCCTGTCGGCCACCGCCAGCAGCGCCTCGAGCTTTCCCAGCCGGCGCTCGGTGCGCCAGTCCTTGGCCAGTTCGACCGCGGCGCGCGTGAGCTGCCCGTGCTTCTCGAGCTTGGCTTCGAACAGTTCGAACAAGGTGAAGGCGTCCGCGGCGGCACCGGCGAAGCCGGCCAGTACCTGGCCCTCGCGGCCGAGGCGGCGCACCTTGCGCGCGTTGGCCTTCATCACGGTGTTGCCGAGAGTGACCTGACCATCGCCTGCGACGGCGACGCGGCCGTCACGGCGCACCGACACGATGGTCGTGGCGTGGAATACGTGGGGATTCTGGCTCGGATCCATGCGACCTCCGGGGGAATGCCCTCTTGGGTGGGGGCTTGGAGGAGGCGGTTCAAGCCGCGCGGACCGCGGCCGCGGCGCGTGCGGCTACAGCTTGGCGTTCTTGGGGCTCTCGGGTGCCGGTTCGATGCCCCAGTCCAGGTACCAGTCCTCGCCCCGCAGCTCCGCCGGATGCATCACCCGGCCCGAGCCGTTGCCGCAGGCCAGCGAGTCCGCGGGACAGTAGCGGTCGCAGCCCCAGCAGATGCGTTCGGGGTGCTTGGGATTGAGTGGGAACTTCTTTGCCATCGTCGTGAGCGGCCGCCGTGGATGCAGTCACGCTAACGGTGCCGCTCGGTGAGTCACTTGATCTGGGGCAAGCCGAACCGGACCGGCACGCGCGAGCCCGCAAGGCGCGGCTCGCGACGGATCGATGTTCATCGCGCAGCAGGGTTGCGGCCGAAGGTGACGAGTGGCGATCGAAGAGGCATCGACTGGACGACGCGGCTCCGACGCAAGCCTGGAGCTGCAGCCGATGCAGCCGGCCTCAGTCCGGTCCGTCGCCGCGCTTGCGCTTCGCGCGCGGGTGCGCCGCGTCGTACACCTTGGCCAGGTGCTGGTAGTCCAGATGCGTGTAGATCTGCGTGGTGGCGATGTCGGCGTGGCCCAGCAGCTCCTGCACGCCGCGCAGGTCCCCGGACGATTCGAGGATGTGGCTGGCGAAGGAATGGCGCAGCAGGTGCGGATGCACACGCTTGAACAGGCCCTGCTGCTGGGCCAGATGACGCAGGCGCAACTGCACCGCGCGCGGCGTGATCGCCGCGCCGCCGCGACCCGGGAACACCGGCGCGTCGTTGGCTGCGCCGGTGGATGCGCGCCACTGTGCCAGCGCAGTACGCGCATGCGATCCGATCGGAACGCTGCGCTGCTTGCTGCCCTTGCCCAGCACGTTGACCAGTGCGTCCGCCAGGTCGATGTCGCGCCAGCGCAGCGCACACAGTTCCGACAGGCGCAGGCCCGACGAATAGAACAGCTCGAGCAGCGCGCGATCGCGCAGGCCCAGCGGCGCGTCCGTCGGCACTTCGACCAGTGCCTTGGCCTCGTCGGGATCCAAGACCTGCGGCAGCTTGCGCGGCGCCTTTGGCGAGCGGATCGCTGCGGCCGGACTGGCGTCCAGGCGTCCCTGCCGAACCAGCCATGCGTAAAAGCTCCGGCAAGCCGACAGCCGGCGCTGCAGGCTCTTGGGCGACAGGCCGCGCCGATGTTCGGCGGCAACGAACGCGCGCACCTGTTCGGTGTGCAATGCATCGACTGCCACCCCTTGGTCGCGCGCCCACTCGGCCAGCGCGGTCAGGTCGCGACGATAGGCATCCAGCGTGTGCGCGGACATGCGCCGCTCGACCTGCAGGTGCGCGAGATACTCCTCCACCGCCGCAACACGCAGCGGCTCGTCGTCACGGTGAACGCCGGAGTCCTGCGTGGTCGTGTCGATCGCCCTGCTCATCGGTTGCGCGGTTCCCGGTCTGCGATCAGGACCGCGCCCTCCGTCATTCGAACCGCTTGAGTGCGGTCGCCAGCGATTCGCCCATCATGCGCAGGAACAACGTGCCCATGCCGGGGAAGAAGCGGTTGGCGTCGTGGCTGCCCACGGCCACCAGGCCCACGCCCGGCAGCGGCAGCAATGCGGTGGACTGCACCTCATCCGCGCGCACGCCGTACAGCAGCGCGTGCTTTTCCGGCTGCAGGCGGCCGCACAGCGGCTCGCCGTCCCTCAGGCAATCCCGGAACGGCTGCAGGCGTGCGTCGTCCTGCGCGATGACCTGCAGCCAGTCGGCGTCTTCCAGTCCGTCGGCGGGATGGAACACGACCAGCCGGACCAGATCGCCGTTGAAATCCTCCGCCAGGCTCGCTGCCATCGCGCGCAGCGTGTCGGCCGCACTGCCCTGGCGCATCAGCGCCAGCGTCAGCTGGTGCGTGCGCACGGCCAGCCGTTCGTTCTCCTGCGCATTGGCGAACAACTCCTGCAGGCGGCGCGAGAGCTCGCGGTTCTTGTCGCGCAGCACTTCGAGCTGGTAGCTGGCCAGCGACGCGGCCGAACCTTCCTCGCGCGGCACGACCAGGCTCAGGGCCAGGTCGGGGAACTGCTGCAGGAAGCGCGGGTGCCGGTGCAGCCATGCCGCGACTTCGTGCGCGCCCAGCTTTTCCAGCGTCTCAGTCATGGGTCCATTCTCCTTCGAACACGAACGCGGTCGGGCCGGACATGGTTAGCGGCGCGTCGTCTGCGGGCCAGGCGATGCGCAGTTCGCCGCCGGGCAATGCAACGGTGACGTCGCGATCCACGCGGCCGCGACGCATCATCACCGCGGCAGCCGCGCACGCGCCGCTGCCGCAGGCCAGGGTTTCGCCGACGCCGCGCTCGTACACGCGCAGACGGATGCGGTCGCGCGATTCCACGTGCGCGAAACCGACGTTCACCGATTCGGGAAAGGCCGGATGCGCCTGCAGCATCGGGCCGACGGCCTCCACCGGTGCGCCATCGATGTCGTCGACCTCGATCACCGCATGCGGGTTACCCATCGACACCGCGCCGAAGGTGAACAACGAATCGTTGTGGTACAGCACGTACTCGTCCTGCGCGCCTTCGAAGCCGTGCAGCGGGATGCTGGACGGCGCGAACCGCGGCAGGCCCATCGCGATGCGGAAGCGGCCGCCGTCCAGGCGCGTCACCGCATGCGCGCCGACGGGACTGTCGAGCACGAATTCGTCCGGCAACGCCGCGCCACGTTCGGCGGCATCGCGCACCAGCCACGCGGCGATGCAGCGCGCGCCATTGCCGCACTGCTGCGAGGACGAGCCGTCCGCGTTCCAGATGCGGTAGCCCGCGACCGCGCCGTCGGCGGCGTCCTCGACGGTGAGGATCTGGTCGCAACCCACGCCGGTGTGGCGGTCCGCCAACGCACGGCACAACGCCGCAGACGGGGCCGGCGCGGCGCCGCGCAGGTCGAGCACGACGAAATCGTTGCCCGCGCCGTGCATCTTGCTGAAGCGCAGGCTGGAGAGCTGCGTGGACATGGCGTCAGCCGCGGCCGCCATCGTCGGGTTCGCCCTGCGGCGCAGGCACGTCCTGCAGCGGTGCGGGCGTGGTGTCGCTGCTCGAATCGTCGACCGGATTCGGCGGGGTCAGCGCGTCGTCGGTGCCATCGGACGGCGGAACCGTCGCGTCGTCCGCGGGCGTCTGCGCGGGCGCCGGTGCCGGGATGTTCCTGGGCGGCAGGATCAGCGGGCCCTTGTTGCCGCAGCCGGCCAGCAGCAGCGGCAGGGCGATCAGGCCGAGGGCGGCGAGCCGCGTCTTCATCGTCGGGCGTGCATTCATGCCGGCAGTGTAGCCCGCACCGATGAACGATACGACGTGCTCAGCGCGGAGGTTCCGGGCGCGCCCACAGCCAGATCGCGACCACCGTCATGATCGCCGTGCCGATGCCCGCCATCCACCAGCGCGGCGCGGTGAGGAACATGATCACGGCGCACGCGGCCATCATGCCGATCGCCAGCCGCTTGGCGCGGCGGCTGACCGCGCCATAGGCCTGCCAGTCGCGGATCATCGGGCCGAAGCGCCGGTGCGCCAGCAGCCAGTCGTGCAGTTTCTGCGAGCCGCGCGCGGCGGCGAATGCCGACAGCAGTACGAACGGCACCGTCGGCAGGCCCGGCACGACGATGCCGATCACGCCCAGGCCGAGGCTGGCATAGGCCAGCAGCCACCAGGCCCAGCGGAAGCGGACCTTGGGGGTCGATGGGTCTGGCGGCGGAAAGGAATTCACAGAGACTCGATGCATTTCCTGCCCCTCCCCCTGCTTGCAGGGGGAGGTTGGGAGGGGGTTCGAGGCGCGTAGGCGCCGAACTCGCCGCCATGCGGCTTTGCACCCCTCCCCAACCCTCCCCTGCAAGCAGGGGAGGGAGCGGTGATCGTGGGATTACTTGGCCGTTGTAGTTCCCGCGGAAGCACCTGCCAACCCCAGCTGATCGAGCATGAAGGCGTACATCTCCGACAACTCGCGGTAGCGGCGGAAGCGGCCGGACTTGCCGCCGTGGCCAGCGTCCATGTTGGTGCGGAACACGATCGGCTGCTGGCCCTGGTCCAGGTCGCGCAGGCGCGCCACGTACTTGGCCGGCTCCCAGTACTGCACCTGCGAATCCCACAGGCCCGTGCCGACGAACATCGCCGGGTACGCCTGCTTCGACAGGTTGTCGTACGGCGAATACGACAGCATGTAGTCGTAGTACTCCTTCTTTTCCGGATTGCCCCACTCGTCGTACTCGTTGGTGGTGAGTGGGATGGTCGGATCGAGCATCGTCGTCACCACGTCGACGAACGGCACCTGCGACAGGATCACGCGGTACCTGTCGGGCGCCATGTTGGAGATCGCGCCCATCAGCAGGCCGCCGGCGCTGCCGCCGTACGCCGCCACGCGATCCTTCGCAGCGTAGCCCTGCTTCACCAGGTCGTCGGTGACGTCGATGAAGTCGGTGAACGTGTTCTTCTTATGGAACAGCTTGCCGTCGTCGTACCACTTGCGGCCCATCTCCTGGCCGCCGCGGATGTGGGCGATGGCGTACACCATGCCGCGGTCGAGCAGGCTGACGATGGGACCATTGAAGCGCGGGTCGGTCGAGCTGCCATAGCTGCCATAGGCATACTGCAGCATCGCGGCCTTGCCGTTGCGCTCGAAGCCCTTGCGGTACACCAGCGACACCGGCACCTTGACGCCGTCGCGCGCGGTCGCCCAGACGCGCTCGGTGACGTACTTCTCCGGGTCGTAGCCGATCACCGGTTCGCGCTTGAGCAGCTTGCGCTCGCCGGTGAGCACGTTCACCTCGAACGTGGTGGCCGGCGTGGTCAGCGAGGTGTAGCTGTAGCGCAGCCACGGCGTGTCGTGCTCGGAGTTCACCGAAAGGCCCATCGTGTAGGCGGGTTCGTCCGCCTTGACGTATTCCTCGCTGCCGTCCTTCTTCATCACGCGCAGGCGTTCCAGCGCATCGGAACGTTCTGCCACGACGGTGAAGCCATCGAACAGCTCGAAGCCTTCGACGAACACGTCCTCACGGTGCGGCACGAGGTCCGTCCACTGCGCGCGCGACGTCGCGTCGCTGGGCGCCGTGACCAGCTTGAAGTTCTTCGCGCCGTTGGCGTTGGTGCGGATCACCCAGCGGCCGCCGAGGTGGTCGGCCTGGTATTCCACGTCGCGCTCGCGCGGGGCCAGCACGGTGAATGTCTGCGGGTTGGACGCCGGCGCGCAGCGCATCTCGCTGGACACCGTGCTCTCCACGCCGATGCAGATATACCGGTCGTCGCGCGAGCGGTCGATGCCCATGTAGAAGCTGTCGTCCTTCTCCTCGTACACCAGTTCGTCCTGCGACGACGGCGTGCCGAGCACGTGCTTCTTCACGCGCACGGTGAGCAGGGTTTCCGGGTCGTTCTCGACGTAGAACAGCGTGCGGTTGTCGTCGGCCCAGACGATGTTGGGCGACACGCCCTGGATCTGGTCGCTGTAGACCTCGCCGGTTTCCAGGTTCTTGAAGCGGATGACGTACTGGCGACGGCCGACCGCGTCCTCGGCCCAGGCCAGGATCCGGTTGTCCTGGCTGACTTCCCAGTCGCCGATGTTGAAGTAGTCCTTGCCGGCGGCCATCACGTTGACATCCAACAGCACCTGCTCGGGCGCGTCCATGTTGCCGGCGCGGCGCGCGTAGATCGGATAGTCCTGCCCGGTCTGGAAGCGGCTGTAGTACCAGTAACCGCGCTCGCGGTACGGCACGGAGCTGTCGTCCTGCTTGATGCGGCCGACGATCTCCTCGTACAGCTTGTCCTGCAGCGGCCTCAGCGGTGCCATCACCGCATCGGTGTAGGCGTTCTCGGCATTGAGGTACGCCAGCATCTCGGGGTTCTTGCGCGCGTCGTCGCGCAGCCAGTAGTACTCGTCGTTGCGTTGCGCGCCGTGCGGCGCCTTGACGACGTGCGGCTTCTTCGTTGCGTCTGGCGGGTTGGCGGCGGTCGCCGCAAGGCTGGAGGCGGTGGTGCTCATGAGAAGGGCCGAAAGCAGGAGATGGGTCGGTTTCATGGATGGGGTCCGGTTGTGCTCGGGACAACTCCTTGCTCCTCCCCCTGCTCGCAGGGGGAGGTTGGGAGGGGGTCGTGAGCCGCCTTGGTGCCGAACTCGCCGCAGCGCGGCTTCGTACCCCTCCCCGATCCTCCCCTGCGCGCAGGGAAGGGAGATCTGATCATTTCCCGCTCAGTTCATTCCACAGGAACGTAAACGCCAGCGCGCTCATGTGCGCGGCCTGGGCGTTGTTGGCCGAGCCGCCGTGGCCGCCTTCGATGTTCTCGTAGTAGCGCACATCCTTGCCGGCCTCGAGCATCTTCGCCGCCATCTTGCGCGCGTGGCCCGGGTGCACGCGGTCGTCGCGAGTGGAGGTCATGAAGATCACCGGCGGATACGTGCGCTTGGCGTCGAACAGGTGGTACGGCGAGAACGTGCGGATGAACTCCCAGTCGGCCGTGTCCGGATCGCCGTACTCGGCCATCCACGACGCACCGGCCAGCAGGTGGCTGTAGCGCTTCATGTCCAGCAGCGGCACCTGCACGACCACCGCGCCGAACAGTTCCGGATACTGCGTCAGCATGTTGCCGGTGAGCAGGCCGCCGTTGCTGCCGCCCTGGATGCCCAGGTGCTTTGTGGACGTGACCTTGCGCGCGATCAGGTCCTGCGCGACCGCGGCGAAGTCCTCGTAGGCCTTGTGGCGATTGGCCTTCAGCGCGGCCTGGTGCCAGCGCGGTCCGTATTCGCCGCCGCCGCGGATGTTGGCGACCGCATACACGCCGCCCTTCTCCAGCCAGCCCTTGCCGACACTGCCCGAATAGGCCGGCGTCAGCGAGATCTCGAAGCCGCCGTAGCCGTACAGCAGGGTCGGTGCGGTGCCCTCCAGCTTCAGATCCTTCGGACGCACCAGGAAGTACGGCACGCGCGTGCCGTCCTTCGATGTGGCGAAGTGCTGCTCGATCGTGTTCTTCGACGCATCGAAGAACACAGGCATGGTCTTGAGCACCTCGGGCGCTGAGCCGATCTGCGCCAGCGACAGCGTGGTCGGGGTGAGATAGTCGGTGGCGGTGAGCCACACCGCGTCGCTTTCGTCGCGATCCACCGCGGACACGACCAGCGTGCCGAAGCCCGGTGCGCCCGCGAACTCGCTGCGCTTCCATTCGCCATCACCCGGCGTGAGCACGCTCAGGCGGTTCTTCACGTCGTCCAGGACGTTCAGCACCAGGTGCGACTGCGTCCAGGTGTAGCCCGACAGCGACGTGTTGTCCGACGGCGTGAACAGCGTGATGAACTCGCGCTTGCCCGCCATGAAGTCGTCGAACTTCGTGGCGATGAGGCTACCGGCGGGCCAGGTCTTGCCGCCGGCCTGGGCCGCTCCTGCGCATCCTGCGCCCGCGGCACTCGCACATCCATGTGCGTCGTACGGCTCGCGCAGTTCCAGCAGCAGCCAGTCCTTGTGCACCGACTTGTTGGCCGAGTTGGGCGCATCGATCTTCGCGAGCTTTCCGTCCGCACCCCTCAGGTACAGCTCGTCGTTGTAGAAGGCCAGCGTGCGGCTGACGAAGTCGCGCTCGAAGCCCGGCGTGTGGTCGCGCAGGGCGGCGATGTACATGTCGGTGGGCTTGCCCTCGTAGACCACCCGGGCCTGTTCGAGCGGCGTGCCGCGCTTCCACTCCTTGACGATGCGCGGATAACCGGAGCTGGTCATCGAGCCCGCACCGAAGTCGGTGTAGACGTACACCGTGTCGCGGTCGATCCAGCCCAGCGCGCCCTTGGCCTCGTCGCGGAAGAAGCCGTCCTTCACCCAGGTCTTGGTCGACAGGTTGAACTCGCGCGTGACGTCGGCGTCGGCGCCGCCGCGCGAGAGCGCGATCAGGCAGCGCGTGTAGTCCGGACGAAGGCAGTCCACGCCGTGCCACACCCAGTTCTCGCCCTCGGCCTTGTTCAGCGCGTCCAGGTCGATCACGGTCTCCCACTGCGGCTTGTCCTTGCGGTACTCGGCCAGCGTGGTGCGGCGCCACAGGCCGCGCTCGTGCTGCTTGTCCTTCCAGAAGTTGTAGTAGTACTCGCCGATCTTCTCCACGCCGGGGATCTTGGCGTCGGAATCGAGGATGGCGCGGATGTCGGATTCGAGTTGCTTGAACTGCGCGCTGCCGGCCAGTTCGGCTTCCGCCTTGGCATTGTGCTGGCGAACCCAGTCCAGCGACTTCTCGCCGGTCACGTCTTCGAGCCAGGCGTAGGGATCGGCGGCGGTTGCGTCGGCGGGCACGGCGGGGGACTCCTTGGCGGTGGCGGGACCCGCCACCGAGGCGGCCGCGAGGCCTGCGGAGATCAACAGGGACTGGCAGGCGTGCGACAGCTTCGGCATGGGCGCTCCGGGCGATGGTGGACCCGGAACGCTAGCACAGCGTCCTGGCGCTGCCGCGCCGGCCGCGGTCGGGCGGCTGTGCGGATCCGGCGCTCAGGCGGCCTGCGAGTGACGGCGGCGCAGCAGCGACGGCGGGCGGCGGCGGGCCTGCACTGCGGCGCGGCGACGCGGACGCTGCACGCGCACCGGCTCTTCCGCTTCGCCCCGAGGCAGGCGGAAGCGGTGCAACGCCGACCAGGCACAGGCGGGCATCACCAGCAACCACAGCGGCATCCAGCCCAGGGTCTGGCTGAATCCACGCGCGGCCGGCAACAACAGCACCAGCGCGGCGCCGATCGCCAGCACGTGGCGCAGCAGGGTGTCCAGGCGGGGGTCGATCTCGGGACGGGTCGGCTTCATCGCACGGGCTCGGGTTGGAGTGCGGCCAGCCTGCCGTAGCGGCATCTCACGACCTGCGACGCCGCGCGACCGGCGGATCGATGGACGGTTGTGCGGTTCCGGTATCGTGGAATACCCGCCCCGTACGCCCCCGCCATGCACTCCGAATACGACCCCGACGACAACTTCGCCCGCGCCTTCCATACCGAGAGCGACGTCGACGAAGAGGCGGCGCTGGAGGCCGTGGCGTGGCAGTTCCTGCTGCTGGTGAATCCCGGCGACGAGGATGCCGCGCTGGCGCAGTTCCGCCACTGCCAGGAACTGCTGGCCGACGGCGGCGAGCCGGTGTGGTCGCTGCGCGATGCGATCGACTGGCGCGCGGGATTCTTCGTCTCGGAAGACGACGCTGCCGGCGCGATCGACGCGATCGAGCAGCTGGCCGCGCGCTACGACCTGCGCATCGACTGGGGCACGGACGACACGGGCGACGAGGACTTCCTCGAACAGGCCGAAGTGCCGGCGCTGGTGCAGCGCGCGTTCGAGCAGCTGCGCGAGCATCACTACACGCTGTGGACCTGGGAAACCGGCGAGCACGCGCAGGCCGGCTGGATGACGCTGCAGCGCGACGACGAGGCGCTGCGCATGGTGGCCGGCGCGCTGGGCTTCCACGTGCGCACGGGCGCGCTGTAACCGCTGCTATTTGCCCGTACATCCGTTGGCGCGCGCCGGAAAGCGCACCACGAACTGGCTGCCCTTGCCCGGGCCTTCGCTGCGCGCCTGCACGCTGCCTCCGTGCAGCTCGACGATCTTCTTCACCAGCGACAGTCCCAGGCCCAGCCCCAGCCGCGAGCCTTCCACGCGCGGCAGGGTGAACATCTCGAACAGCCGCTCCAGGCGTTGCGGCTCGATGCCGATGCCTTCATCGACCACGCGCACGATCACCTCCGGGCCTTCCAGCGTGGCGCTGAGCCAGATGCGGCCGGGCTCGGGCGTGTAGCGGATCGCGTTGGTCAGCAGGTTCACGAACACCTGCTGCATGCGCATGCGGTCCACCTCGACCTCGATCTGGCGGCTGGGCAGGAGGACGCGCACCTGGCGATCGTCCTGCTCCATCTGGTGCCGCGCGATGCACAGCGACGAGTCGATCAGTTCGCGCAGGTCCACGCGCTTGCGCACCAGCTGGAAGCGCGCCGCGTTGACCTTGCTGTGTTCCATCAGGTCGGTGATCAGCCGCGTGGCCAGCTCGACGTTGCGCAGGATCACGTTGACCGGCTCGTCGAACTTGGAGTCGCCCTCACTGCGGTGCTGCATCAGCGACGCCGCCAGGCTGATACCGGACAGCGGATTGCGCAGTTCGTGCGCGAGCAGTGCGATGGCCGCGCTCTTGCCCTCGCTGGCATCGCGCGCGGCGAGGAAGCGCTCGCGGTTGGCTTCCAGCTGCATCTTGAACTCGGTGAGGTCGCGGAACGCCTTGAGGAAACTGCAGCACGACAGCTCGCCCAGGTACACCGTGACGCCCGATGCCCAGAAGCGCGATCCGTCCATCCGCACCAGCCAGCGGTCGTCCGTGGCGGTGCCGCGATGGCGCGCCTCGACACGTTCGTGCTGCGGAATGCCGGCGGCCGCATCGCGCTGGGTGAAGAACTGCGCCATGTTCTGGCCGACCAGGCCACCGTCGTTGGCACCGAGGATGAGTTCGGCCCCCGCGTTGGACCACGTGACCTCGCCGTCTGCGTCGATCAGCAGGATGGCGTGCTCGGGCGACCGCACGGCGAAGGCCCAGAGCATGTCCTTGATGACCTGGTCATCGACCGCCGGGGTGCCCATGTCGGTCTGCATCGCAGTCGCTCCCCGGGGCATTGACGGCAGTCTGCGCCCGAAGGTGCACATGCGCGTGAAGAAAACGCGGCGATATTCATCATCACGCCGCAGCCGCGTTGCAGCGATGCAACACGTCTGCGTGCCAACCGGAGCCATCAACCAGCGAAGCCTCCGGAAATGCCGCTAGGCTGTATGGGCAATCCAGGAGCCGTCCATGCGTACTTTCGTCCTGCGCTACGCCATCGCATTGGCATTGATGACGGTCAGCGGCCTGCTCGTCGCGGCCGAACCCGTAGCGTCCGTCCGCGTGGGCTTCGATCGCGAACGGCTGACCTCGGTGCAGGCGCAGGGGCTGGCCGACATCGCGCAGGCACGCCCGGTCACAGCGGACGACCCCGTGCGCGTGGCCTCGATCTCCAAGCTGGTCACCGCGCTGGGCGCGATGCGGCTGGTCGAACAGGGCCGGCTCGACCTGGACGCCGACGTGTCCACGCTGCTCGGGGCGCCACTGCGCCATCCGCGGTTTCCCGATGTGCCAATCACCCTGCGCATGCTGCTGTCGCATCGTGCCGGCCTGACGGATGAGGCCGGTTACCACCAGGTGCCGCTGGATGGTGCGTTGCAGGACATCACCCGCGATGCGCGAGCATGGGATGCCGCGCATGCGCCGGGCACGTTCTTCCGCTACGCCAACGTGGGCTTTCCGCTGGTGGCTGCGGCGATGGAGAAGGCCACCGGCGAGCGCTTCGACCGCCTGATGCAGCGCCTGGTGTTCAAGCCGCTGGACCTGGACGCGTGCTTCAACTGGGAAACCTGCAGCCAGGATGCGACCGCGCGTGCGGTGGTGCTGTACGACGCACAGCGCAAGGCCGTGCGCGACGATCACCGCGGGCGCAAGCCCGACTGCGCGGTCAATCGCGCCGCCGATGGCAGCTGCGATCTTTCACGCTGGGTGGCGGGCCGCAACGGCGCGCTGTTCTCGCCGCAGGGCGGCCTGCGCATCTCCGCCAACGGCCTGGCGAAGATCGGCCGGCTGCTGCTGGGCGACGGCGAAGTGGACGGCGTGCGCCTGCTCACGCATGCCTCGATGCGCACGCTCAGGCAACCGGTGTGGACCTATGCGCCTGGCAACGGCCTGACCATCGAGGAGGACGACAGCAGCCAGTCGCAGCGCGGCTTCTTCTGCCGCTACGGACTGGCCGTGCAGACGCTGGCGACGCGGCGCGAAGGCTGCCGCGACGATCCGTTCGGCGACGGCGTCGAACGCATCGGCCATGCCGGCGCCGCATACGGGCTGCTGTCCGGCCTGTGGGTCGATCGTGAACACGGCACCGGCGTGGCGTATTTCGCCACCGGCGTGGAAGACGCGGAACCCGGATCGCGTTCGGCATTCCGGCGGATCGAGGAAGTCCTGGCGGCGCCGCAGCCGTAGAAGCCGCGGCTCAGCCCTCGCCTTCCAGCGCCAGCGCCTCGCGCGTGCGGGCATCGCGACGGGCCCAGGCGTAGATCAGCAGGCCGCCGACGGCAGTCGCCGCACCGACCACGCCGGTCGACGTCCAGCCATGCCCGGCGGTGATCGCCATGCCGCCCAGCCACGGCCCCAGCGCATTGGCCGCGTTGAACGCCGAATGGTTGGAGGCCGCAGCGAGCGTCTGCGCCTGCGCCGCCACGTCCATCAGATGCGCCTGCAGGATGGTCGCCAGCGCGCCCATCGTCGCCACCAGCAGGATGCCCGGCAGCACGGTCCACGGCGACAACGCGGCCAGCGGCCACGCCAGCAGCACCACCACCGACCACACCAGCACCAGCGCCGCGGCGCGGAACTGCAGGCGATCAAACAGCCAGCCGCCGGCGAGCGTGCCAACGATGCCACCGATGCCGAACGCGATCAGCCCGAACGGCACGAACGATTCGCGCACGCCGGTCACGTGCACCAGCGTGGGCGCCAGATAACTGAAGACGCAGAACATGCCCGCGAAGCCGATCGCGCCGATGCCCAGCGCCAGCCACACCGGCTTGCGGTTGAAGTCGCGCAGCTCACGCAGCACATCCGGACGCGGCGCATTCATGCCGCGCGGCAGCACGCGCAGGGTCATCGCGACCGTCGCCAGCGCGATCACCGATACCAGCGCGAACGCCCAGCGCCAGCCAAAGGCCTGCCCCAGCCACGTCGCCAGCGGATTGCCCACCAGCAGCGCGATCGACAGGCCCAGCATCACCCGGCCGACGGCGGCGCCGCGCTGCTCGGGTGGGCTGATCCGCGCCGCCACCAGCGCCGCGATGCCGAAATACGCGCCGTGCGGCAGCCCGGCGATGAAGCGCGCCAGCATCAGCGTGAAGTAGTCCGGCGCGAGCGCACTGGCGAGGTTGCCCAGCGCGTAGAAGCCCATCAGCGCCAGCAGCAGGCTGCGCCGCGACAGCCGCGAGCCCAGGATCGCCAGCAGCGGTGCGCCCACCACCACGCCCAGCGCGTAGGCGCTGATCACGTGCCCGACCTGCGGCTCGGTCACGCCCATGCTGCGGGCGATCTCGGTAATCAGCCCCATCACGACGAACTCGCTGGTCCCGATGGCGAACCCGCCCATCGCCAGGGCGAACAGGATCAGCGTGACCTGTCGGGGCGAGAGCACGGGCGAAACGGAGGGGGATACGGCGTCGGTCATGCCGTCATTATGCTGCAGCGCAGCATGGGAAGCGAACGCATCCGTGAACGTCGGCCCGCGGGGTGCTCCTTTCGCGAAAAATGGCGGCGCTGCGCTTCCTCTCCCGACGCGCTTCGCGCGTCGACCTCTCCCACAAGGGGAGAGGTGTTGGCCGCAAGTCGCCCCACGTTGGGCGAAGCAGTGACGCTTCCCTTCTCCCCTTGTGGGAGAAGGTGGCGCGAAGCGCCGAAAGATGGGTCGCGAAGCGCCCGTTCATGGCACACGCCACACCACCCATCAATCTGCGGCCAGCAGGTGACGCTCCTTGTCCGACCATTACCCGCCGGCCCGCAACACCTTGATCAACGCCGCCGCCTCCTCGTCCGCAAAGCCCGCCTCCGCCGCGCGCCGGAACAGGTCCGCCACGAAACGCGGGAACTCCCCGTTGATGCCCGACTGCCGCGCCGCCTCGGCAATGCGGGCCGTGGCTTCCACCGAAATGCTGAGCGGGCTCTCGCCGACCCGGAAATCGCCGGAGTGGATCACGTCGGCCTCGTACTTCAGGAAATCCGCGAACGTCGGCGCGATGCCCGCCACCAGTTCGCCGTAGCGATCCACGCCGAAACCCTCCGACTCGGCGATGCGCGCGCCGTGCAGGAAACCGATCATCGCGCCGTAGATGTACGACAGCGTCGCCATGTCCATCGCTGCGGCCGCACCCGGGTCCTCGCCCAGATAGCCGAGGCCGCCGCCGAACACGCGCAGCAGCGGCTCGTGCTCGCGCCACATCGCCCCCTCGCCCGACAGCAGGATCGGCGTGTCGGGCCGGCCCATCTGGCTGGGCGCGGCCTGGATCGCGCCATCGAAGTAATGGCCGCCATTCGCGCGCATCCACGCATCGCTCGCCCGCGCCTCGGCGGGGCTGCCGGTGGTGAGCTGCAACAGCAGCTTGCCGCGCATCGCCGACGCGATGGCGGCGTCGCGCAGGATCGCGTCCGCGGCCGCGTAGTCGTGGACGCAGACGATGACGACGTCGCTGGCCTGCACGGCGGCCAGCGGCGTCGGCGCCAGCACCGCACCGAGCGCGACGAGCGGATCGGCCCTGGTGGAAGTGCGGTTCCAGACCGTGACGCGGTAACCGGCCTCCAGCAGCAGGCGCGCGAGCGTGCTGCCCATCTGCCCCAGCCCGATGACGGTGGCGTGTTTCGTGTTGTCGGTCGACATATGAGTGCTCCAAAGGAAAGGAGCCGCCATCGTCGGCTGCACACACGCATCGTTCGCGCAGGATCGGACGCAACGCGAGCACATCCGGACACTGGGACAGTGTGTCCGCGGCACCGGTCCAAACCGCTGCCGATAATCGCCGCGTCTTCCCGTGGAGCACCGCCATGCCCGCACCTTCGGTGATGTCCCATCCGCGCATGCGCCTGCCGGCCGACGTGCAGGTGGAACGGCACGTGACCCGTCCCGGCCCCGTCGTGCTGGAAGCCATCGACACGCACCGCGTCAAGGTGCACACCGGGCGCGCGGTAACCGGCGAGTGCGGCACCACTCGTTTCCGTTACGCGCATGGCGACGTCGACCTGCTGCCGGCCGGCAGCAGCGATACGTGGCAGGAAGACGGCGCGAGCACGTCGGTGATCCTGCATTTCGCCCCCGCGCTGTTCGCGCGCACCGCCGAAGCGCTGGGCGTCGATGACAGGAATGCGGGCCTGCCCACGCGTCACCAGTTCCGCGACGTGCGCATCGCGCATCTCGCCTGGGCGCTGGACGCGGACCGTCGCGCGGGCCAACCGAGTGGACGCCTGTACACCGACAGCCTCTCCACCGCGTTGCTGGCGCATCTGGCCGCGCAACACCGCATCGTGCAGCCGGCGGCGCGTGGCCTGCCGCGGGCACGATTGCAGCGGCTCACCGATTACATCGAGGCCAACCTCGACCAGGATCTCTCGCTGACGCGGCTGGCCGACGTCGTCAGTCTGAGCGCCTCGCACCTGAAGACGCAGTTCAAGCAGGCCACGGGCCTGCCCGTGCATGCCTACGTGATCCGGCGACGGGTCGAACGCGCCCGCGCGCTGCTTGCGAAAGGTGAGCTGCCCGCCAGCCAGGTCGCGCTGGAAGCCGGTTTCGCCCACCAGAGCCACATGGCGCGCAGCCTTCGCCGGGTGCTTGGCGACACGTCGGCGTCCTTGCTGCGCCGGCGCGCGGCATGACGCACATGCTCAGCGCATCGCGAACCGGCCCAGCTCCTGCACGGTGTCGAAGAATTCCTCGGGCTGCGCGGCCCGCAGCGAGTCCGGATGCGCATAACCCCAACCGACCGCACCGAACGCCACGCCCGCACGACGCGCGGCCTCGCCGTCGCTGAGCTGGTCGCCGATGTAGATCGCCTGCGTGCCCGGTGCGCGCGCCTGCTTCAGCATCCGCGCGATGCGCCGGTGCTTGCCGAGCATGTGCGCACCGCCGTCGAGCAGCTCGATCGCCGCCATGAGCTCCACGCCCAGCACGCGACGCACGTTGTCGAGGGAATTGGACGTCAGGATTCCCAGCCGGATGCCGCCCTCGCGCAACTCGCGCAGCACCTCGGGCACGCCGGCGAACAGCGGCACCGGCGGCGCCTGCCGCATCATGCGGACGAAATCGGCCGCCACCATCGGCAGCTTCCACGCAGGCACGTTCATCTCGCGCATCAGCTCGCGCGTGCCCAGCCGCCGCAACGCATCCAGGCGGGCCTCCGGCATCGCCGCGAATCCGTGGCGCTGCGCCAGCACGTGCTGCGCCTGCATGAA
This sequence comes from Lysobacter sp., assembly GCF_035655815.1. Lineage (NCBI taxonomy): Bacteria > Pseudomonadati > Pseudomonadota > Gammaproteobacteria > Lysobacterales > Lysobacteraceae > Lysobacter > Lysobacter sp. The sequence goes on along the minus strand of NZ_DASRTS010000033.1, from coordinate 8,938 downwards.
GAACGGGAACGAGTCGGCCAGCGTGCCGTCGAAGTCGAAGATGACCAGCGGGTATTTCATGCCCCGAGTGTAGCCGCGGCGCGTGCCACGGCGCGTCATGCGCGGCGCACACCCGACGCGCGATAGAGTGCGCCGCATGACGACCTCGCCCATGCTGGCCACGCATCTCGCCGACGCCATCCTCGTGCTGCACGTGGGCGTCGTCGCGTTCGTCGTGCTGGGCGCACTGCTGATCCCGATCGGCGCATGGCGCGGATGGCCCTGGGTGTATGGCTTTCGCTGGCGCCTGGCCCACGTGCTGCTGACGGTCTTCATCGCGTTGCAGGCATGGCTTGGCGCGCTGTGCCCGCTGACGGTGTGGGAGCAGGCCCTGCGCCGGCACGCCGGACAGGTCGTCTACACCGAATCCTTCATCGAGCACTGGCTCTCGCGCCTGATCTTCTTCGAAGCGCCGTGGTGGACCTTCGTGGCGGCGTACACCGCGTTCGCGTTGCTGGTGCTGGTGGAATGGATCAAGGTGCGGCCGCGACGCAGGGCTACACGCGCATAGGCGGCTCTTTTGGCCGATGGAGCGTCCGTTCGCGCTGGACGCACAGGTCGCCAGCAAGCTGGCTCCTACGGATGAAACGCGCGCCACGTCCGTAGGAGCGAGCTTGCTCGCGACCCATCGAGTCACGCATCGCAACGCCCCGAAGCTTGTTCGTGCACGAACCGTTCGCAACCGCCATGTCCGTAGTCCGGGTAAGCGAAGCGCACCCGGGTGCCACGCACGCACAGCTTGTCGAACGTGCGGCCAATGCCTCCCGTTCGTCGTGAGCATGGGTGCGAGCTGCGAAGTCGAAGGATGAGGGGCGGCAACGTGCCCTCACCACGACACCCGTCGCCACATTCGCCAGCCCTGAACACCCGCGGCGCTATCCTCGGCCGTCCCCGCCCGAGGGTCGCCGCATGCATCGCTTCCGGCTCCTCGCCATCTGCATCGCGCTCACGCCCGCGGCGTTGCCCGCGCAGGACTGGAGCGCGACCGGTCACTACCTGCGCCTGACCGAAGCGGATCTGGGCAGCGCGCGCATGTCGGGACGTGAACAGGGCTTGCGCGTCACCACGCCGGACTTCAACGCCCTGGCCGGTCGCTTCGCGATAGGAGCCGGCTACGTCTACACGCACTACTCCTACACCGGCCTGCCCACGCGCGATCGCGACCTGCACCGCCTCGCCGTTCCGCTGACCTGGGCGAGCGAGGGCGACGTGTGTGTGCACGTCGAGGCCACACCCACCGTCGCCACGTCGTCCAACATCATGAAGGACCTGTTCTCGCGCGGCGGCAGCGAGGACATCAACCTCTACGGACGCATCGTCGCCCAACGCCTGCCGGACACCGGTTGGGGCTGGCGTGCCGGCGCCGGCTACGACGACCGCTTCGGCGACCCGCAGGCATGGCCGCAACTGGCCGCGCTGTATCGCAGCCCGGGCATCGCGCTCGAACTGGGCTGGCCACGCACCGGCGTGGACTGGACGCCGCATCCGGCGTGGAAGTTCGGCTTCGACGTCGCACCCGCGGGCCGCTTCTGGCACGTCGTCAGCGACGAACGCGGCGGCGCCGAGTTCGACTACGTGGTCGAAGCCTGGCGCGCGACGCTGAGCGCCCGCTGGACGTTCGCACCGCGCTGGCACCTGGCCGCGCAGCTGGGTAGCGAGTTCGACCGCCACCACGACTTCGAGGACGACACCGGCGCGCGCATCGACGAGGACGCGGAGTCGACGGCGTTTGCCGGCCTGGCCCTCATCTTCCGTCCGTGAGGCATTCAACCGGCGTGGCGATAGGCGTAAACGGCTGACGCCAGTACCACTGCGAACGTCGCGAAGATGACAGGTCCGAAGCGCAGATGGAACGGGATGGGAACGTGGCCGATTAGCTGCTCCATCTCCGCCGTGTCCAGTATCCAGCCGTGGTTGCATTGCCTGCACGCCAGTTGATAGCGCTTGGCGTAAACGAACCCGAACACTACATCGAACTGTCCGTAGCGGTAGCGCAGCTGCGGAACGAAGTCCGTCTCGCGCTCGCAACGCTGGCAGTGGTGCTGTTCCGTCTCCCCCACCTCGACCACGCGTTCGCCCTGGCCGACCAGCAGCATCATGACCCGGCTGCCTTCTGCCGCAGCACACCCACCGCTGCCAGGGGACAGACGAGCAGCAATGCCAGTCCGGCCATTCCCTTGGTCAGCAGAACCGCGTTGAAAACGGCCGGGTGCTCCCGCGCGGTATAGATCGTGCCGGACCCATGCATGCGTACTTCACCGTCGAGAAATTGTTCACAAGTGGTCAGTATCAGGACCATCGCCAACATGGCGCAGAACCCAAGAATCGCGAGGGCGTTGAACCGGCGCATCGACTGGATCTTGCGTTTCTCGGCAATCATGGCAACCACCGCAATCACGAACGTCACCCCCAGCGTTCCCATGAAGAAGCCACTGTCTGTGATGGCTGCGACCTTGCCGGCGTAAGGTTTCATGGTGCCGTCGTGCCAGGTCACGTCGGCAGCGAATCCGGCAGGCGATAGCGGTTCCGCACCCGAGCCCACGCGCACGAATATCAGCGCGATCTCGATCAACGGCGCGATCACGATCAGCACCGCACCGGTCTTGAGTGCCTGGGCCCGCAATCGCTTGTAGCGCCCCTCGTTGTCGCGCGTGTCGTAGTGATCCACCACCACCAGCAGCGCCGACAGGCACAGCAACAGCGAGCCGGCCGCGATGCACAGCGTTGGTACGCCGGACAGCAGCATGCCGCCACGCTTGCCAGGCAGGTAGGTGTAACCGATGGCCAGTTCGGCCACCGCATAGAACAGCGCCAGGACGCTGAAGACGAGCAGCATGGCGCGAAGCGCTGCAGGAAAGCGATTGGGTACGTGCTTGCGGCTCATGCGTTCCATGCCAACTCATCTCCCCATCAGTACGCTACGACTGTTCCCCGAACACCGTCCGCCTTGGACGTCGTGCGCTGCACGGAAGTCGAAGACGGACGGCGCCATCGCGACCGCCAGCGCGGCCAATCACTCGTCCTTGGCGAATTCGCCCAGCTTCCACTGCTTGTTCAGCGCCTCCGCCAGCGCCGCCGACGTGTCTTCTTCCGTGTCCTTGAAGAATGCCGCGGCCAGCTTCGCCATGCGGCTGGGACGGCCCACTTCGGCCACGGTCACTTCCAGCGCAGCCAGCGACTTGCCCGACCCTTCCGGCAGGCTGGGCGGCATCGGCAGCGCGACCGCCTTCGCCCAGTCCAAGTCGTAGGCCTTCTCGCACGACTTCATCGGCGTGCGATCGCCGTGTGCCTCGCATTCGCCGTCCAGCACCACGCGCTCCTGACCATTCAACTTGCTGGTCCAGTGGTAGCCGGCTCCGTTCTGCGCGCCGATGGCCTGCACGGCAAAGCCCGCCGAGAACGTGACCTTGCCCTTGGAATGCTTGGGGACGAAGCGATCGAACCGGTATGCCAGCGGCAGCACCTGCAGCGCACCTTCGTGGCGTCGCATGGCCAACGCGAGCGAAGCACCAACCTTGCGGCGATCCACCGGACACTTCCCGATTTCGCGTACGGCTTCGTCATCACAGTAGATGCGCTGTGCGATCACGCAGCTCTGCGGAACCGCGTCGCTGCTCCAGCCCTGTGCAGACAGGTCCCGATAGCCCGGCTGGTTGCGGTACGCCACCGTGTACTTCTTGAGGTTCTGCTCGGCCCGGTTGGTCGCATAGGCCGCCAGCTTCTTCATGGCCCATGTCACCACGATCGCACCCGCGGCCGGATTGATCGCATACGAGATCATCGCCTTGTCAGGCGGCGGAGCGGAGCCTGGCGCAACCTCCGTCATCGGCACGCCGCAGTGCCGGATCAGCGCGTTCGCGAACGCGACGCCGGCGGGCAGGACCACCGGTTTGTCGCGCAACGACCCGTGGAACTGCGTCACCACGAAATCGCTGGCGGCCGCGGCCTCCGCTGCGTTGTCGGCTGCCCTGGCAGGCGCTGCCAGTCCTGCACAACCCATCGTCAACAGCCACCCAACCACCGCCGTCCGTGCACCAGCGCGCATGCAATCCCCCTGTTGGAAGCCGGCCCACCTCCGTCGGAGGTCCCCTGCCGGCCGGGCGATTAACGCATCCCGGCGTGACGGCCACAAGGCACTCGCCAGTGCCCGTGCAACGCTGCTGGCGTTGCCTTTGGCTCGTCATTCCCGCGAAGGCGGGAATCCAGGGACGTTTCATGCTTTCGCAGGAATACTCAGCGCAACACGAACACCCGCGACGCGTGGGCCCCTTCCCGCAGGAACAGGCCCACGCGTGTCAGCCACTCAGCGGAACCCACCACCCGCGCCGATCAGCTGGCCCGTCAGCCAGCGCGAATCGTCGGACGCCAGGAACACCGCGATCGAGGCGATGTCGTCCGGCTGGCCGATACGGCCCAGTGGCGTCTGCGACACGATGTGGCTCTGGAAGTCGGAACCGATGAAGCCGGCCGTATGCGTGCCTTCGGTTTCGACCATGCCGGGGTTGATGGAGTTGATGCGGATGCCACGCGGGCCCAGTTCGCGCGACAGGACACCGGTGATCGCATCCACCGCGCCCTTGGTGCCGGTGTACACCGACATGCCGGCCGGCACGATGGTGGTCACCAGCGAACCGATGTTGATGACGCTGCCGCCCTCGCCGAGATGGCTGGCAGCGGCCTGCGTGGTCAGCAACAGACCCAGCACGTTGATGTCGAACTGGCGGCGGAACGACGCCTCGGTAACTTCCTCCAGCGGCGCGACTTCGTACACGCCGGAGTTGTTGACCAGCACGTCCAGGCGGCCGAATTCCTGCACCGCCGCGTCGACCAGGGCCTTCGCTTCGACGGCACTGGAGACGTCGGCCTTCACCGCGATGGCCCTGCCACCGGCCTGGACGATGCGTTCGACCACCGCGTCCGCGCCGGCCTTGCTGGTCGCGTAGTTCACGACGACGGCCGCACCTTCGGCGGCCAGAGCCTGGGCGATGCCGGCACCGATGCCCTTCGACGCACCGGTCACGACAGCCACTTTTCCTGCGAGCTTGCTCATTGGAGTTCCTGATGGGAGAGGGTTGAGCGCGTCGCTCGCGGCAGGGCCGCGGCAACTCGCTGCCATCAGGAGTGGGGCGCCTGGCTCGCCCGCATAAGGCGCCCCATCGGGGAGGAAGAATCCCGTGGCTGGGACATCGACTCCCAGCGGTCAGCGGCGTCGCGCACCGGCGCGACCGCTGTCATGGGGCTTGATCATCAGCGCCGGGCGCGCAGTACTGCTGGCGCCGTGTGCCACAAGCACGTACAGCGTCGCGTCGAGCGTCGCATGCGGTGTTGGTGCGTCCTGATGCGCCTGATCATCAACGATGAGCGTGCCATGCCAGGCATTGCCCTTCGAAGACGATGTGCAGGTCACCTGGAGCGCAGGCCAACCACTCCAACCGGCCGCCGCTCACGCGACACGAAGCCGCATCACGTGCCCCCACATCCATCAACCCATCGCGATGCTGCGCGGGCCGTGCTGCTGTCGCTCGACCATCTGCGACTGCTCTTGCGCGAGCGCCCGTAGGGCAACCTGCTGCTCGACGCGTTGCGTGCTCTCTTCCAGCGGCGTCTGCATCGCGGTCATGGTGGGCACGTTCACGCGCAGGTGCGCCGGGTCGTCGAGGCTGCCCTGCACGGCGAAGGTGCGCGTGGCATCGGTGCTCATCACCACCGCGTCGATGCGTTGTCCGCCCGCGCCGTACATTTCCGCGGCGAGCGCGCCGGCGAGCTGGCGGCTGTGCGTGTCGGGCGTGCGCCCCACCTTCGCGTCCTGCGCCAGCACGCCCCGTTCGGCATCCTGGAACAACGGGAAAGCGGCGTGGCCGGGGTTGTCGATCCGCAATGCTCCTTCGCGCTGCGGACGCTGCTCGCGCTGCTCGCGCCGTGCCGGTTCGCCCGGCTCCAGCGGACCGCGGATTCCGTCGATCACATCCCTGGCGGTCTCCAGGGGATTGCGCGACAGCACGGTGACGGTCGCCCGCAGTTCGCGCACGTCGTCGCGATACTCGTTGATCATGCGGTGATTCCGGCTCGCACGATCCAGTGCCGCCGCATCGCCGAGGACCGAACGGTCCGGCCTGCCCTCGCCATCCTTGTCCAGGAAGTTGTGCATGCTGTGCGAGCCGAGCGACGCCGCCGCGACCGCAATGGGATGATCCGGCGTGAGGATGGACCACTTGCTGTTGCCGAATCCGCCAAGCTGCAGGCGCGTGACCTCATCCGGGGTGGCGTACACGCGCACCTGGCCGTAATGGCCCGATGCCGCACTGACCACATCCGTCGCCATCACGTGGTTCACCATCGCGTTCCCGCCCTCGGGAATGCGATAGCCGAGGCTGTGCGCGCCGTAGGCGTTGAAGGTCTCGCCCTTCAGATCGAAGTGATGTGCACTGATCTGTGCCAGTGCACCACCGAGGGAATGACCGGTGACGGTGACTTGTGGAGCGCGGCCAAACTCTTGGCCCTGCTCTCGCGCGTACTCCATTGCCCGTCTTGTCAGTTCGATGGCATCGCGCGCCTGCGGGTTGGTTCGCTCAAACACCATGGAGCCATCCGCCAGCACGCCATCACGATACAACTCCTCGGTTCCGCGATGCGAAACGACAACCTCGTTCGTGTCTACGCGTTGGTAGACCGTGCCCTGGTACCCGTTCGATCTGTTGTTTACGTGCTCGATCACTCTGAACTGGACGCCGCCCAGCCAAACGGCCTCCGTATCATCGGGCGCTCTCCGGCCGGTTCTCCGGTCGACATAAGCGTCGTCAGCCAAGCCTGCATAGAGTTGGGAAGGGATTGTCACGGCTGGCCCTCCCCGGCCCTGATCCTGACGGTGAACAGCTCATCGCGGATCTCGGGCTTGAACTCCGTGGGGTCAGCGCTGCCAAACGCGGGGAAGTTGTCCATTTCCGATCGCGGATAGCGGCCACTCCAGAAGTAGAGATCGACGACGTCGCCTCCAACCACCTTGTCCCTGCTGATTGATGGGACGAAGTACGTCTCGCCTTCGGCTCCGCTGGCACGAAGCTTGGCCCGCACCTCGGTCATCTCCCATCGGCACACGCCGCGCCCGTAGTAGTCCTCATCCTGCATCAGGTCGAAGTAGATGGTGCCGCGGTACTCGGTGTCGGACACCTTCTTCAGTACGAACGGTTCGTTGCTGGTGATGCGCTCCGCGGTGCCCGACGTCGGGTTGACGTGGCCGCATTCGTCCTCGTTGATCACGTCGTACTGCGCGCGGCCTTCGACCACGGCGAACGGTCCCGGCGCGTTCTCGATCGTCAGCACGATCTCGTACGCCTGCTTCGGATTGGGATTGAGCTTGGCAAGTCCGCGGTCCTGCACAACGGGCTGCAGGCCGGATTCGGATGAAAGGTTCTGGTTCATGCTCGTCTCTGATGCGCTGCAAGCGGAAATGCACAGGGCCATCAGGCACGGAATCGTCATCTGGCGCAAGGCCGGGCCTCCATGGCGGGGTGACGGGCTGACGCTATCGGCCGCAATGCGACACGTCAATCGCGCATGGAGATTGTGCGACGGACTCGCCAGTTCCGCCGCGACTGTCACTGTCAGGAGACAGGAGACACGAGCGAGATGCATCGATGCCATCGCGATTTACCAGCCGGGCTTCGTGCGCCTTACGCCTGCGGGCATGTCGCGGCGAGGCGTTCCACTGTCGCCGCAGAGTGCTGTCCGCACGTCCACTTCGGGAACCACGCTGCTCACGCGCGGACTCCACACAAAACATCGACGGGACCGCGCGCCACGCCGTCCCGTCGAAGCCCCCCTGTCAGGCGGTCACTGTGGTCGCAGGTAGTAGCGGAACACCCAGTCGGCGATCTTGTTGCCGGCGCGCAGGCCCGCCGTGCAGCCCTCGGTGAAGTGGATGCCCGCATAGACGCGGCCCATGGCCTGTTCGTGTTCCGCTGTGGTCATCGAGTGGTACGTGCGCGTGATGGGCTTGGCAGGCAGGTCCAGCAATGGAGCCGGCAGTGGCAGGACGCCGGCGTTCACGGTGCGGGTGAACGCCAGCGCGTCGCGATTGAAGTAGCGGCGCAACGTCTGCGCGGCCGCGCCCGTCATCGAGGTGGACGCACACGGATAGTCCGGATACGGCGGTGTCTGCAGGAACGGACGCCAGGTCGGATCCGAACGCGTGCGCGGGTTGCCGTCGTCGGCCCAGCGGATCGCGGTGACCGGTCGCCAGAAGTTGTAGACGTACTTGCTCTCGATGTTGGTGACCAGCGCGTCGGCCACGGCCATGTTGAGCAACGCGAACAGGCGCGCGTGCTGCCAGCGGTCCAGTCCGCGACCGGCGGCGATGGCGCGTGCATTGGCGTTCCAGTCCAGGCCGCCGCCGGCCCACCAGCGCGGGATGTCGCTCATCTGCGAATCGGGATTGGCACCGCGTACGCGCGCGTCGCCCACCTGCTTCACGTAGTTGTATTCCGTCGCGTACTGCCCGCTGCGGAGATTGAAGATGCGGCCCGGCGGCGCGCGGAACTGCGACGCACTGGCCACGGCGAACGGCGTCACCAGCGACCAGCCGGTGAACGCCGGCGTGGTGGACGCCGGGAATTCCGGCGCGGGCGTGGCCTGGTGCACGCCGGGCCCGGGCGGCAATGCGTACGGCGGCGAGTTCGGCGTGCCCGAGCCGTCGATCGGCCCCAGTCCACCCAGGCCGTTGTCGGCGTAGCGCAGCGCGAGCACCGCGTCGGCCGCGGCATCGCCGACGGCAATGCCCGCGGCTTCCGATGCACTGGGCGCACCCGGGCCGATGGCGGCGTCGAACGCAGCGTTGATGGCCGTGATCGCGTTGGCGCGATTGGTGGCCTCGGCCGGCGTCGGCGCTGGCGGCAGTGCGCCG
>NZ_DASRTS010000032.1:0-38458 GCF_035655815.1 Lysobacter sp. | reverse complement strand
GCGGTCGGGTGCGTCGGTCTCGACGATGGCGATGACCTTGGCCGGATCGCAGCGCAGGTACGGCTCGCCGATGCGGTCGTCCGGATGCACCAGCGGGATGGGCTTGCGGTTCGGCGGCAGCGCGGTGCCGTAGTACACGTCATGCATGCCTTCCAGGCCCGCCGGCTGCCAGCGGTTGACCTCCAGGATCACCTTGTCGGCCTGGTCCAGCCAGGTCTTGTTGTTGCCCACCGACGACGACGGCACCAGGCGGCCGTCCTCGGTGATGGCGGTGACCTCGACCACGGCCACGTCGACCGCGCCGAAGAAGCCGAACCAGGTGTGCTGGGCGACGTGGCTCAGGTGCAGGTCGATGTAGTTCAGTTCGCCGGCATTGATGCGGTCGCGCAGGTTGGGGTCGGACTGGTACGGCAGGCGCAGTTCGATGCCTTCGGCGCGGGCCAGCACGCCGTCCAGCTCCGGCGCGGTGGACGCGCCGGTCATCACCTTCACGCGGAACGGCTCGCCGCGCGCATGTGCCTGCTCGATCTGGGTGGCGAGGGCCTGCGGGACGGCCTTGGGATAGCCGGCACCGGTAAAGCCGCTCATGGCCACGGTCATGCCGGGACGGATCAGGGCGGCGGCCTGCTCGGCGCTCATGCGCTTCTCGCGCAGGCCGGCGTGACGGATGCGGTCGTTCATTCAGATCTCCGAGTGGCACGCGACGCCGCCGCGCAGGCTGCATCATCGCGCATTGGAAAAACTCCGCACAGGGCGAACGACCATTCTGATAGGCGCTGCGGGCACAAACTTGCGCCGCATCAATCCCTTCAGGCACCACGTGTGCCTGGCCCGTATCAGGCAAACGCTTCAGACCGTGAGGGTCATCCAGACCATCCGTCGGCGCGTACCGGCTCGGTTCGCAAACCAGTTACAGGCATACAGGCGCTGTGTGGGCTATAGCCGGCGAAACAGTGATCCCAGCACCAGCATGATGAAGCCGAACGCCACCAGTGAGAAGGCGAACGGCGCCAGTTCTGGCAAGTAGCCGAACCTGGCGGCCAGGCCCGCGCCACCGAAGATTACGGAGATGAAGAAGAGTGGAAAGCTGGGAGGCGTCAGATTCACGAACAATTACCGATCAGGGAAGACGAGAATGAGCACACAAACATCTGTGGGTCAGAGGGCGCCAATCGCGCAACGTTGGCTCTGGCGACACTGCATCTGGCGACGACCGCGCAGGTAGCCTTCAACCCAAGGCGACGTGATCTCACCGGTATGGATGACCAGTGACAGGTCGCCGGCCTGCGCCGCCGCAAACCCCGCGTCGATCGCACGTTGGCGTTCCGGGTCCATCTCCTGTGCGAAGCAGGCCGGATGTCGCGGGCAGGCTCGCGGAAGGTCTAGGACGTCGGGCGCGACCGGGTCCTGTGACGCGTCCCGCGACACTCGCGCGACCAGCCCGGCCAGCGACCCGGTTCCACGAAGGCCCTTACCGCGTGGGCGCGTCATCCATCCACCTCCGTAACGCCGATGGATCCGATGTGATCCGTTCGCGGGCACCTTAGAAGCCCTATCGCGATCTGACGTTGATCGCGCTCAATACGTCTTCGCTGAGAGCACCACGGCCCATCGCATGCGAGCGACCGATGAACCCGGCGAATCGAACCTGCGAGACGCATCGCGCCTATCACAAGGACCGAGCATCTGCTTTGCCGGCCGGCAATGCTCGAATCGACGGGCCACCTGATAACACGGCTTCACGCATCCATCCGAAGGATCCAGTCGACATGACCGACCGCCCCGAAGAAGACCTGCTGCGCGAAGCCCTGGATGCGATGCTTGATGGTGTCGCGAACAAGGTGGCCTTGGTGGAGTTGATCGGGTTCACGTCCGCTCTGTCCACAGCCCTGGCGGTGATGATCGAGCGATTAGGCGGAATGGACGATCTTCGCGAAGAGATCTCCGCGATTATCGACCGGCAATGCGCGGACATGAGCCAACGGGCGGAACCGCTGCTTGCAAATGCATTCGTCGGCGGCATGCAGCGCGGCCTCATGGCAGCAAGTTGCCAGGTGCGACCCACGTCGAGCTCCTGAGCGCTGTGCAGGCGCGAGCACGCGGCGGCGATCACCATGCCGACCTCGCTATTTCGCGAAAGGACTGTTCGGATTATCCAAACACCGCACCGCCCGTATCTACTGCACATTAACGGTCAATGTCTTCCGCCATGAACTGCACGGCGAGCGCAAGGTCGAAGCATCAAAGCAGGTCAGTTGAAATGGTGTTCCCGGCAGGGCTGCCACGCACACAGGAGCAAGCCTTTGTGATTAGAACGAAGCCGATCCACCTCAACGCGAACAAGGACGGGACCGTCACCATCGATCTGGGAAGCGGACCCCATATGCTCGCGCTGGACGAGCTCGAGTCCCTCATCGCGGGCCTCGGCCAACGTCGCGCGCACCTTCCGTCAGCCGTTCCTGCGGAATTGCCCCAGCGGCTCAAAGGCGTCGTGCGCGGAGAGGACATCACCAACGCCCCGCCTTTCTACGTACATACGTTGTGCGGGGAGGAGGCGGTCATGCTGTCAATCCGGCATCCGGGTTTTGGCTGGCTCGCATTCCGGCTCCCGAACCTGAAAGCGGCCACGATGAGTCGCCTGCTTCGTCAGTTCACCCCGGGATCGCCGGACGCTCGGTAGCGCGCGGACCGGCTCTACCGCGCTGTCCCTGTCCGCTGCGCGCAGCCACGCGACCGCCGCCTTGATCATGCGGGTTCTCGGCTCGCCCAACGAGTTCACCGGAGTCACGCCGATGCACGCCATTCTGCTGATACGCCGCCCGAAAGTCTCGAGCAGCGAAGAGGCAATCCAATACCTGCGGCGCTATGCGCAGTTCCGCCAGACGCTGAAGGAGGACTCGCAGCTGGCGCCGCTGGCGCATGAGCTCAACGAAGGATGCTGGTCTTGTGCCTTGCCGGACTCCCTCATGTTGCTGTCGCGCGTGATTCACCAAGCGACACGGCACTTCATTTCCTTTCAGGTGCTCTACTTCGAAAGCACACCGAAGGTATTCGACAGCGACATGGTGACGGCCTCGCCATAACTCGTTCAGGCCGCTTCGTGCCGTGTGTGCCTCGCCATCGGGTCATTCGCGAACAGGCAGGCGCAGCCGAATCAAGATGAGAATCGAGAGACGGATTCTTATCTTCGCCGCGCCGTACCGGCTGTATTGGACTTGCCTTGCTGCCATCCATAGTGGAGGAAGGCCTCTCCGTCGCCTTCACCAAACTGATGCAACCCTTAGTCGATACGATCTTTCTCAGAGACGGGAAGGGGAGCTCCCTCCATACTTACCGCTGTTGGTCGTCGCAACCCTTCTGGCGCGAGGGCTCTTCGGCACATGCGGATGGACAATCAATGCGATTGACTTTCCGTCCGTTACCAACTCAAGGGCACGAAGTAGAGAACGTGCACGCACTCAGCCGTAGTTTTCAGATAGCTACCCTCACCGCTGTGAATCTACCGGCAGCCTCGCCAGCATTTGCTCAGCGCAAACCTAGACTCCCTGAACCGGCTCGGCCAGCCGATCGAGCGCATATGCCTTGCCAGTTTGCGAATTTCGGTCTGCGTGCGCGAAGCACGCCCGAACCGAGATACCGAGTCTTGATGCTGTCGAACTCATGTGACTGTACGACGGGCTCTAGTTCTCTATATCTCCGCCGAAAGAAGTGCGGGATGGGTCTTCTGCGCGAGGCCGCCACGATCGTTGCTCTCCGCGTTCGCACCGCCGATCTTGACGGCGAATGTTCGCCACCTGGGCGGTGAACCCAAGACCCAGAAATATGGGTCGCGCAATGCGCGACCTGAATCAGCAGGAAGTGTTAGCGGCGGCATTAGATTCCGATAAGGCGGGTGGCAGTCTGGTCCTGGTGGCTTCATCGGGGGCATGATCGGCGGTAGCGGTGTCGTTTCCGGTGGCAGGAACATTCGCGTGAGGTATGTAGCCAAGCATTCCCTCGGGCTGGGTCGGAACATAAGCCCTAGCCTCTATTTGATTGGAACGACGATGGAAACTGCCCGACCAATTGCGATGTTCTTCGAGATGCTTGCCGTAGTCTCCCTGATAGAGCCCGTCGTCCCGCACGAGGCGTTCGCTCTCTCTGCCGCAGGAGTTGCGGGCATTTCCTATTGCGTAGTTGATTGGGCGATACTGGCTATTGAGAAGCGCCGCAGCAAGCGGCAGGTCTCGCGGTAACTGACAAAGACCGCTGTTAGGACTGCGGGTTGTGATCACTCCCTCTCCGCCAATTTGATGTGACGGCCCAACCGTCAAATCTAAGCCCCGCAATGGTTTCAGCCACTGCGGGGCTTTTGCTTTTGGGCATCAGTGGGCATGTTTGGGCAGGGTTTGGTCAGCTTTTTGGTCAGCCTTTTTCGAGCTTGCCCTGTCTGCCAAATTCAAGACTGCGTCACCGCGCTGGGCCCGGCTACACTGCGGCCACCTTCACAGTTCGAGCCTTCGATGGCACTGCGGTTTAAGCCCAAGGTCGGCGACATCCTGATGTGCGAGTTCCCCGTGTGCTTCAAGGCGCCGGAGATGATCAAGAGCCGCGCGGTGATTGTCGTCAGCCCCCAGTTGCAGGGCAGGCCTGACCTAGCCGCGGTGGTCCCGATTTCGAACACGCCGCCGAACCCCGTGTGCACGCACCACTGCCAGATCCCTGTGCGCTTCCTGCCGAAGTTCATGCAGGCCACGGGCGGTGTCCGCTGGGCAAAGTGCGACATGCTCTACACGTTCTCGCATGCACGACTCGAGCTGATCAAGTTGGGTCGCGATCGTGCCACCGGCAAGCGCCTGTATGACCACCCTCGCCTCGACCTCGAAACCCTGCAGGAGGTTCGCCGGGCGATCGCCGCAGGCCTGGGGATTGACGGCGCCCTGTGGACCCCTTCAGCGGCGCCGGCGGCATGCACCTCGGCGGCCGCCACCCCTGCTCAAGACCTTTCCCGATCTTTACCAATCAATGACTTGCGCCGCCTACGCAATCCTGTTAAGGCGACATAGCGATATTTGATTGACAGACGACATCCCGTTTTGCACCATTCGCCCCGATTCGTCGGCACTGCCGACCACCAAGACCACCGCTAGGCCGCAAGGTAGTAACGGTGGCAGGACCAGCAGGGCGATAACAAGCCAGCTGCGTCCTCGATGTCAGGGCCCCGCTTCGGCGGGGCCCTTGTTTTTTATCAACTAAGAAGGTTTGGCCGGGTAGCCTGCGCGCCATTCACGTAACCGGCTCAAGCACCTGTTTGGCGCCGGCTTAGCGATTGCTAGGGTGGACTCGCGCGCGATAGATGGCGATCAGATCATCCGCCGATAGCCGCCGCTTCGTCTCCTGACCGATCATGGAGCCGATCGACTACGAAGACCGTAGGCGAGGGTGAGTTGCGCGGCGCACATCAGAGGCCTATCAAACTGCGTAATTGTGTTCCTTGACTAGAATCAACTCGGGCACTGCGCCTGCTACTACCTTGGAAAGGCCATCACATGCCTCGTGATGGACGGACCTCATCCGCCAGTGAGTGTTTCTGAAACAAGGAGAAGTTCAATGCGTGAGCTCACCGTTCAGGAAATTTCGCTCGTGAATGGCGCAGTAAGTGACGACGCCGCGTACGGCGCGTCACTTGGTGGCGCTGTTTTCTTGGCCGGCGCGCTTCTTGTCCCAGGCATTGGCACAGGCGTCGCGTTGGCGGCATGGGGCGGCTCACTGATCTGCTCGGGCCTGGCGATCCGTTACGCCTCGCGATAAAGCAGACAACGCAGCAAGCGAATAAGCCTTTTGAGGACGTTAGATGAGACCTGCCAGACTCAGTCTGAGAGTGCACGCAGCATTCTTCCTAGTCTCCGCCGCCTTTAGCGTTTTTCTGTTCGCATTCGGCCTAATTCCGCGCGGGCAGTTGCTTTGGTCTACGTTGGTACTTTTTGCCGCAAGTGAAGTGAGTTCGTTCGTCCAGAAGGCGATGACCTCACGACGCTACCCACGCATGCCGGCGAGCACCTAATCGCGCCATCAGATAAATGGCGCCCCGAACGGGGCGCCATATTTTTCTGAGCGAGCTGGATAGCGAAGATCGAAACTTACAGTTGCAGGAATCTGCCTTCCGTGCATAGGCGTACGCATTCGCGTTAGGTGCGTAGTCCAGCCTATCACCTCAGAGGGGAACTCATGGAACCGAGCGCAGTTGATCGGCGAAAGGACTATGCAATCGCCGCCGCAACAATCTTGGTAGTTCTCGGCGGACTCGCATACTTCGCAAGCACTGAGCAAGAGGAGCCTGCGCAGCACGCAGTTACCTTGGATTCTGCTGGCCAGAAAAAAGAAGCGACGCTCGTAACCGATAGCGCTCAATCTGCAGCGGAATCGCCACCTTTGACCCATGCTCCGCAGAAATTCGCGGTGGAGCGCCTCAAGGGACGCGCTTTCCTGCTACAGCAGAGCTTTAATCCCCGGCCTGGTGACGCAGCTAAAGTCATCGCGAGCCTGCTTCCGCTCGCCCAGCAAGGCGATGAAGTTGCCGCATTCGAGATCTATCGAAAGATCTCCGCATGCAGGAGTGAATGGGAGGCGGCGATAAGGTCCGCACCGTCCACCGAACGCGAAAACCTCATTCCCCGCGACTGTCAGAGCATCCCGGTGAATCAATGGCGTGTGTACTCCGCTCGCTGGCTCGAGGCGTCTGCAGAAAAGGGCTTCCTGCCCGCCCAACTGATGTACGGCGTTGACCCTACGTCCATCGTTGGAAGTGGACCCGAGCTCATAGCCGACCCCGAAGCGGTTGCGGCTTATCGTCGAAACGCAATGGGCTACATGCACCGCGCCGCGTTGACTGGCAGCGTCGATGCCTTGTCGATGCTCGCCGGCGCTTACGCGAACGGAATCTTGACGAAACGGGACCCGGTACTCGCCTACGCATATTTCCACGCAGGAACGCTGGCAACTGGCAGGAGCGATTCAATGCACGACCTGATGCGCCAGCGATATGAAACCGAACTAACCAGATCTGAAGTCCAACGTGCAACTCAACAGGGAAGGAGCATCTATGAAGAATGTTGTTCGCCGTAGGTGATCGCCAGTCTGGCGATTTTCGGCAACGATTACTTCCCCTTCGCAATGCCTGGCGGTGGTCAACCTATGTGTGTTTCCGCTCGGTGATCTTCTGCCACAGCCCGCATGGCGCTTGCCATGCTCCCCCTCCACGTCGCTTGATATCTGGCAATTCCTTAGGGCTCGAATCCCCGTACGGTAGCTACGCCGCCACTTGCTCGTGGCCGGCATAGGAACATCACTTATCACCATGGAGGAGTTCTATGAGAGTGTTGAACCAAGCAGAAGTTGAAGCTATTTCCGGAGGCGCTGGCGTTTCTGGCGAAACCGTTGGATGCGCGATTGGCGGCGCGATCGGCGGTTATCTCGGTGGCTACATCGGCGGCGCGCTCGGCTGCATCGGGGGTGCGTTGGTTGCGAATAATTCCAGTGGCTGGTCTGTCACTGGCGGCAAGGACATTCGCGTAAGGTACGCTGTCAAGTAATGTGAACAGGACTGGAGCCGCTTGAGTCGGCTCCAGCCATTTGACCGAGGGACATAGAAATTATGGTCGAGCTCGCTAAGTTCCTGATCGTACCCCTGTCGGTTCTACTGGCATCTTTTCCGCTCAGCGCCATAGCCACTGACTGGGTTCGCCTACTTCTATTGGCACTCGTTGCGGGGGTTGCCGCACAAGCTGCAAGTAGAATCAAAGGTCGTACTCGCCAATCTGGGCAGTCGAGATAAGCACTATCCGGCGACTCAACGAAGCAGCTATAGGTGCGGGATGCATCTGGGCTGATCGAGTCGCTGCGCTGACCGGCGCTCGGATCGACCTGAGCGTTATGGCGACCATGACCAGTTGCGGCGTGGCTTGTACTTGGCGTCCGGCGCCTTCTCCGCAGGCGGCTCTCGCCAGCCGGCAGCGCGCATCAAACGCACTGATAGTTCAGCCTCCCGTCGCTGCCATTCATGGATTTCCTCCGGTGTGCGCACTCGAACGACTGCCTTAGGCCCGACCCACCGTTTTGGCGGCCCTCTGTGGATCCAGGGGGACCGCCCTTCGAGGTAGGCCTCCACCCAGAGCTTCCCCTTCATAATGCTTGGCGCTGGTCCACTGACCTGCCTGAACTCGAAGATTTCGACATGAGCCCGGCATCCCCATCGATCGGGTGGCACTGCCTTCACGCGCGCAACGCACCCGGCCCGTAGCTGGAGATAGCTACCCTCCACGCTATCGATCCACCGGTAGGCCTCGCCGAGCATCTGCCCAGAGTACTCCTCCCCATCTCACCGGATCAGAATCGGGCCGACCGCCCACCACACGCATATCCGGACTCACTTTGCGCATTTCGGTCACTGCATATGCAAGGCACGCCCGATCCAAGATGCCGGAGTAGTAGCGCTGCGGACCTCATGTGACTACACAACAGGCTTCGACACTCTGAATCTCGCTAGAAATTGCAAGGTGGACTCTCCCTGCACGAAGCCGCGCAGCAGTTGTTGTCCCGACGCGGAGTTGCGCCTATCCGATCTGCAGCTGAGCCACCTTGATGCGAAGCAATTCCAAACATCATTCATCTTCGTACTGTGAGGCACCGCCAGTCTTGTGGCGGAAGCTCGCCGCCTAGCGCGGTAGATCCCATGATCGCAAACAAGGAGATGTGCAATGCGTGATCTCAACGCAGTCGAGATTGAACTCGTGTCCGGTGGTGGCGTTCCCCAGTGCCACGCGAACGATCCAGCCCCATACGGCGACGCGAGCAGCAGCCTCGCGAGCTTGCTGAAGACGTGGCTGCTTGTTACGCGCTAATTAGCTGTAACGGCGGAGCGCACACACAAGGTGTGTGCGCTCCCGGCATCGGATCACTCGCGGGTATCGTCCAGCTCGATTGAGCGGGGGCAGCAGGGACGGCTGAATCAAGATGAGAATCGAGAGGCGGGTTCTTGCCTTCACGGCGCCGTACCGGCTCCATATCGGACTTGCCTTGGTGGCATCCATTGTGGAGGCAGGTCTCTCCGGCGCCTTCACCAAACTGATGCGGCCCCTGGTCGATACGACCTTTCTCAATGACGGGGAGGGGAGCACCCGCTATTACCTACCGCTCTTGATCGTCGGAATCTTCCTGGCGCGAGGGCTCTTCGGCTATGTAGTGGACATCTTCATGGCAAAGGCCGGCCGTGGGGTCTCCCGAGATATGCGGATCCGCCTGTTCGACAAGTACCTCCGAATGTCCGCATCACGCCTTGATCGAGATAGCGTGCAAGCCAAGCTCATTCGCTTGGGTTCCGACAGCGACCACGCATCTCAGGCAGCCGTCGACGTCCTGAAGGTGCTCGTCCAGCAGTCACTTCAGATAGTCGCCATGCTCGTCGTAATGCTGTGGACGAGTTGGCAACTCACCGTGGCGGCCCTCCTTCTATCTCCTCCCTTAGCCTGGGCCGTGACCAAGATCGGCCGCCGGCATCGGTTGATCAGCCATCAGACTCAAGAAGGTAGCGCGAACCTGCTTCAGCTGGCTGACCAGACACTCTCGAACCAGCAGGACATCAAGGTCTACGGCGCCCAGGGCATTGAACTGGAGCGATATGCGACGCAGGCGAGCGCCGTACTGAAGCTCAACCTGAAGGGTGAGTCCACTCGCAGCTTATCGTCCGCCACGGTGCAACTGATCGGCGCCGGCTGCCTGGCTCTTCTACTCTACTTTGCAGGCCGCGAAGCGGCACGAGGGCACCTGACGGCCGGCGACTTCGTCGCACTGATGGCATCCATGATGGCGATATTGCCTGCACTTAAGCAGCTCGCCAGCGTTCAAGGTATGTGGCAACGCGGCATCGTTTCAGCCGAACGCGTATTCGATGTCCTAGATAGTCCATATGAGCCAGACACGGGAACGCGACGGATAACACGTTCCGAAGGGTTGATTGAGTTCCGGAACGTCACGGCCCGCTACCCCGGGGAAGGTCAGCCAACCCTACTGGACGTGAGCTTTGTAGCGCGTCCGGGCACAGTGACCGCCATTGTCGGGCGCTCTGGCAGCGGCAAATCGACCTTGGCCAAGCTCATCCCACGCTTCTACGATGTCGAGGAGGGGCAAATCCTTCTTGATGGGCATCGATTAGACACGTATCGATTAGAGGACTTGCGCCGGCAGATCGCAATGGTCTCCCAGCAGGTGCCGATCTTCGACGGTTCGATCGCAGAGAATGTCGCATATGGCGACATGCACGAAGCAGACCCAGAGTCACTCGCGCGCGCAGTGAGCAGCGCAAACGCCGACGAGTTTATAGAGCGCCTGCCTGGAAAATTGGCGTGCCACGTCGGACCGAAGGGCGGACGGCTTTCAGGCGGGCAAAGACAGCGAATTGCCATCGCCCGCGCCCTTCTCAAGAACGCGCCGATCCTGATTCTCGATGAGGCGACTGCCGCGCTCGATCCGGAGTCGGAGCGACTGGTACAGGATGCCTTAGATCGCCTCACGCCAAACCGCACCACGCTGGTGATCGCCCATAAGCTAGCGACGATCGAGCGCGCCGATCAGATCCTGGTGCTCGATCGAGGGCGAATCGTTGAGTGCGGCACACACGGGCAGCTACTTGGCCGCCAAGGTCTGTATGCGCACCTTCATCGGATGTATTCCCGCAAAGCTTCGATGACGTCGGCAATTCATGGGGATCTTCCAGCGGACTCCCCATCGCCAAGGCGACTCACAGAGCAGCATTGATCGACACGCCGCCCAAGGGAACCTCCGGCACCTCAGCGCCTCCAGAAACCTACATGGAAGTCATCCTTCAGTCCGAGTCCTCGGAATGCGGCCTTGCTTGCCTCGCGATGGTCGCTTCACATCACCAATCGAAGGTCGGGCTGCGCGAGCTCAGGCGTCGGTATCCGCTATCCCTGAAGGGCGCACCGCTGAAGCGGCTGATCTCGATCGCGGGCGACTTGGGCTTGGTGTGTCGTCCGCTTCGGCTTGAGCTGGAGCACCTTGCCCAGCTCACTATGCCGTGCATCCTGCACTGGGACTTGAATCATTACGTTGTGCTGACAGGCGTGCGTGGCGGGAAAGTCACCCTGCACGACCCGGCGGTTGGCAGACGCGTCTTGACGCTCGCGGAGGTCTCCAAGCATTTCACTGGCATCGCGCTGGAGTTGGCGCCCGGCCCGGACTTCAAGCCTCAGGAAGCTGGACCGGCGATCTCCATCCGACAGCTGACCGGTCGCATCACAGGGCTGTGGCCGGCATTGGCGCTGATTCTGGCGTTGTCGATCGCGCTGCAGGTGTTCGTGATCCTGGCCCCCTTCTTCATGCAGTGGGTGGTCGACCAGGTGCTGGTCTCTGCCGACCGGGATCTGCTCACCGTGCTGGGGCTCGGCTTCGGTCTCGCGCTGCTGCTGCAGGTCGCCATCGGCCTGCTGCGTGGCTGGTCCGTCATTTACCTGTCCACCCGGCTTGGGCTGCAATGGATGGGGAATGTCTTCAGCCATCTGCTGAAGCTGCCATTGGACTTCTTCGAGAAGCGCCATCTGGGCGATGTCACCTCTCGCATGGGGGCGGTCCAAGCCATCCAGCGGACGCTGACCACCAGCTTTGTCGAGGCGATCATCGACGGCCTGATGGCCGTGGTCACCCTCGGCATGATGCTCCTGTACAGCTGGAAGCTGGCGCTCGTCACGCTGCTGGCCGTCGCGCTGTACCTGGGGCTGCGCGCCCTCGCCTACCGACCGGTCCGGGATGGCACAGAGCAGCAACTGGTCAAGGCAGCCAAGCAGCAGACCCATCTGCTGGAGTCGATCCGCGGTATCCAGTCGGTGAAGGTGGCCGGGTGCGAACCCGTTCGCCAGGCGACCTACGCGACCCTGATGCACGACACGGTCAATCAGGACGTCAGACTGGCCCGGCTCACCCTCGGCTTCGGCTCGGCCAGCCAGCTCGTGTTCGGCATCGAGCGCATCGCCGTGATCTGGATCGGTGCCGTGCTTGCCCTTCAGAACGTGTTCTCGGTCGGCATGCTGGTGGCGTATCTGGCCTACAAGGACCAGTTCGCGCAGCGCGTGTCCGGCCTGATCGACAAGTGGGTGGAGTTTCGGATGTTGCGCCTTCACGGCGAGCGCCTGGCCGACATCGTGCTCGCCGAGCCTGAACGAAGCGAAGCATCCATCGCCGCGTTCGGGGGGTTCGCCAGCGCGCGCCTGTTTGTCGAGGGACTTGGCTTCCGCTACGCGGACGGTGAGCCATGGGTCCTTAAGGACTGCAGCTTCGCCGTTGAGGACGGCGAATCGATTGCGATTGTCGGTGCATCGGGCTGCGGCAAGACCACGCTAGTCAAGTTGCTGCTGGGATTGCTGCCCCCTACCGAAGGCACCATCTCGCTCGACGGCTGGGCGCTGGACCGGTTGGGGCACCGGCAATATCGCCGGATGGTCGGCGCGGTGATGCAGGACGACCAGCTCTTCGCCGGCAGCGTGGCCGAGAACATCGCCTTTGGCGATGATGGCTACGACCTGAGGCGCGTAGAAGAAGCGGCGCGCCTCGCGTCGGTCCATGACGAGATCCTCTCCATGCCTATGGGCTACCACAGCCTGATCGGCGACATGGGCACCACATTGTCCGGCGGTCAGAAGCAACGTGTCATTCTGGCGCGGGCGCTCTACCGCAGCCCACGCATCCTGTTCCTGGACGAAGCCACCAGTCATCTCGACGTGGAGCGCGAGCGCCTGGTCAATGAAGCCGTGCGCGGACTCAGGCTCACCCGGATCATCATCGCCCACCGCCCGGAAACCATCGCCAGCGCGGACCGGGTGCTGGTGATGCGCGGCGGGCGGATCGTGCAGGAGCTGCGTACGCAGACAACATCAGTCGAATCAGATGCGGATCGCGTGGATCGCTTCGCACCAAGTACATAGCCAAGAAGGAGCCCGCAATGAAAGTCCTGGCCTTTTCACTGCTGTTCGCTGCATTTACGACTGCAGCTATAGCTGCTGTGCTCGTTTCCGTAGTGGCGAGCGCAGTCGGTGATTCTGGATTTGCAATGGGTCAAATCGGTGCAGCCTTAATCAAGGCTGCACCGGCTGGTGTCATTTCCGGAATTTTCTTTGGCGCTGCTCTCTGGCGCAAATCGAATCGGGCGACTTCTCCCTAAAGGTAGGAGCCGCGCGATGTGTTACTTAACAAGGAGTATCAAAGATGAGGCAGCTTAGTTCTTCGCAAATCGAGCTTGTTTGCGGTGGCCTGGACTCTTCGAAGCAGAAGCAGGCAGAGGAGTGCGCTAGCAACATCATGAGCAGCGGAGGGATGGGTGCCACGCTTGGCGGCCTCATCGGCGGCGCACTCGGCTCGATTGTTCCGGGATTTGGCACCGCTGCAGGCGCGTTCCTGGGTGGCATGCTCGGCGCTGGCCTCGGTGGCGGTGCGGCAGCGAGCGGCCCGAGCTGCCGAGCCCCGTAACGGATCCACCCACCGCACCTTTGTGGTGCGGTGGGTGCTTGGGGGGCACACATGAGTCAGAACCTGTTCCGGCGCGAGGTCCTGGAGGCGAAGGGCAGCAGCCATCTGGGCACCATCTCGCTGGCACAGCCCGTCCGGCTGTGGGTACTGGCCGCAGCGGCGACCATGGTTGCCTCGACCGTCGTGGGCTTTCTGCTCTTCGGGGAATACAGCCGCCGCTCCCGCGTCACCGGCCAACTGGTCCCGGACCTGGGGCTATCGACGGTGGTGGCGCCCGCGGCCGGCGTGGTAGGCCGGATCTTCCCGGAGGAAGGCGACTCGATTGCGCATGGCGCGGCCTTGGCGCGGATCGACGTGCCGCGGGCGCTGGCGGACGGGCAGGATTCGCTCGAGGCAATCCGCGAAGGCTTGCATATGCGCGGCGCCAGCATCACGGCATTGGGCCGGTCCCAGGTGGCGCAGATCGACGCCCAGGTCGCCGGCACCCGGCGTCAATTGGTCGCTGCTCGAGAAGAACTGCGGCAGGTGCAGGCCGCCGTTGAAACCCGCCGCGAGCAGGTCAGGTTGGGACGCGCCACGGTGGAGCGCTACCGACGCATCGCCGACGAACAGTTTGTCAGTGCGGTGCAACTCGATCAGCAGGAGCAGGCCGTGCTGGAGCTCGTCAACGAGCAGCAGGTGCTCGAACTCCAGGCCACCTCCATCCGGCGGGGCATCGTCCAGATGGAGCAGTCGCTGCAGGAACTGGCGGCGCAGCGCATCTCGTACATGGCGACCACCGAGCGCGACCTGACCCTAATCGGGCAGGAGCGGGTGCAGCAGGAGGCCAGCGGCGAGCTGCTGATCAAGGCTCCGGTCGGCGGGCTGGTGGCAAGCCGCCTGGTTGAACCCGGCCAAGCTGTCCAGGCCGGGCAGCCGATGTTCGGCCTGCTGCCCGAGCGCTCCGCCCTGCAGGCGCATCTGTTGGTGCCGAGCCACGCTATCGGATTCGTGGAACCGGGCAATACGGTCCTGCTCCGCTACCAGGCCTATCCGCACCAGAAGTTCGGCCACCATGTCGGTCGGGTGATCCGGGTTTCGCGCAGCGCGATCAACTCGGGTGAAACGGTGTCTGTTGCGGGAGGCAACCAGCCGTCGGAACCGTACTACCGCGTGCTGGTGGAGATCGAGAAGCAGACCGTTACCGCCTACGGGAAAGCCGAGCCATTGCGTCCGGGCATGGTGCTGGAGGCGGACATCCTCAGCGAGCGCCGAAAATTGTACGAATGGCTGCTGGAGCCCCTGTATTCCCTACGCGGCACGGTCGGCGCTCCGTGACCCTGCTCCTCAGCGACTGGCCGCAGTGCTAACAAGGCCAAACCAGCGCACAGGCCAAGAAGCCAACCCACCACGTGCACGAAGTCGCTGGATCTCTTACTCAATAGGCGCTATCACGCCGATGGTCATCACAGAGAACGCCGCGATTACCAACTCCTTCTCGTTGATCACGCGCGCGTTGCCCTGAATCTCCGCACGCATCCAAGATGCTTCGTCCGGTTCATCGGTGTGGCTTCGCGCCACGAAGCACACGTCGTCTTCGCAAAACCGGTACACGTCCGACTCGTAGTAGTACGTGTAACCTCCCACGGGACCTGGCTCGCTGGTGCCTGTTATTCGGCAGCTCTCAACGCGCATCCACGATTTCGCCTATCGAATCGAGCCGCCGAAAGCCCTGCGCCCGGATGAAGTATCCGACACAACTGGCAACCTCGCAGACCCCGATTCGCACATGGATAGAGCATCAAATTGCGTGCGATCAAGTCCCGGTTTGTGCACCGAATGATACTGCGGTCGTAGGAAGTTTGGCGGACGGCGCGAAACACTCCACCGCGTTTCTCCCAACCCGATGGTTGAGATCGCGTCGTCCGCCGACACCCCCTCAGGCTATGGCGGGCGGCGTGGACACAACGTTTTGTGCGATGGAACGTGGACCCCCTGCGTCGCCCGCCACCCTCCTCGCAACGATGCGATGTTTGGCGAGCGCACAACCGCATACAGGGGGCTCCGGACTCCGAACGGAGTCTGCGGTTGTATTGCTCGCACCTGCGGCCGCATTCGGCCGTACGGCGGACGATGCTGTGGCACCCCAGCATCGTCCGCCGTCCTTCCTGCGCGGGACGCGTGTGTGATCGCGGAGGCAATGCGGGATGCTGAGGGAATCAAGGTGTCGCTTACTCGCCACGTCAACGCGGCGCACCCACGACAAAGGAGCATCCTATGCACCCGATATTGCGCGAGATCTTTCTGGAACCGGTGGGCTGGCTGGCGATCGGTGGCAGCCTGGTCATGTTGATCCTGGGCCTGGCATTGGGCGTTTACGTGCGATGCAAGGTTCGCGCGGCGGTGCGTGCGACGCAGCAGCAGGATCCACCGTGAACGTCAATCGCACCGCTCTACGTGCGCGGTGCTTGTTCATCGGCTGCGTTCGCAAATGTATGCGCATGCACAGCGGCAGGTCGGAAAGGTAAATGAGCATGGCTGAGGCGGATTCCTGGTCGAGCACAAAAGCGCTATGGCGACTGCCGACGATTGAAGCTCAGTTTGTGCGCTGGCTGGAGCTGATCGACGCCGGCACCGTCCATAACAGCATTGATCTGAAGCGCAACGGGACGAGCCTCTACCTACGGCGGAGCGTGCGTTCATTGCCTTGCGTGGACGAGGCCGCCACTACGCTGGACATCGCGAGTGTCTGCGTGAGCTCGACGGTGCAAGGTCGTGGCTGGTTCACCGCCTTCCTGGCGATCGCGGACGCGCTCAATCCATGGGATGCCACCTACGTGGAGTGTGTTCACAACGTCCGGCTGGCTGCGTTCCTGCCAACGGCCGGCTTCATTGAACTGCCGCCTCAGAACTTCTTTCGGCCATCGCACCGGTGGCGGGCTCGCCATGAGTGGAGCGCACAGCGACAGAAGGCTGCGCGGGCGGCCAGCCTTGCCCATGCGCCGAGGTCCCTGACCGATACATTGAACGGCTTGCAGTTGCTACCCCTGAAATAGGGCACCAAGCCTGCCCTTTTCGCATTCGGGGCACACGTGGGTTCGCGTATCGAGTCTGCGGTGGTCTGCGCATGCCCACTGGGCTGCGTCGCTCCGCAGGAGCGCCTGCTACCGTGAGTCGCGCACGTGCGGACCGGAAATCCGTCTTGAAGCGGTGGGGGGGCGCGTTACCGACTGCGTTCGATGCAACGCGCTTAGATTCGCTCCATTGCCAGCGCGATGCCCTGGCCCACACCAACGCACATGCTGCACACGGCGTACCGGCCTCCACTGCGCACCAGCTGCCATGCCGCGGTCGCGGCCAGCCGTGCCCCGGAGGCACCCAGCGGATGGCCCAGCGCAATGGCGCCGCCATTGGGGTTCACGCGGGGGTCGTCGTCGGCCAGCTCGAGCTGCCGAATGACCGCCAAGGCCTGGGCGGCAAAGGCTTCGTTGAGTTCGATCACGTCGATGCGATCCAGACTCATCCCCAGGCGCGCGAGCAGCTTCCCGATGGCCGGCACAGGACCGAGCCCCATGACGCGTGGTGCCACGCCCGCACACGCGACCCCGAGCACACGCGCCAGCGGCGTGAGGCCATAGCGGCGCACCGCGTCGTCGTTGGCCAGCAGCAGGGCGGCGGCTCCGTCGTTGATGCCCGACGCGTTGCCGGCGGTGACGGTCCCGGCCGCGTGTACCACGCCCTTGAGCCGAGCCAGCGCCTCCAGTGAGGTCTCACGCGGATGTTCGTCGCGATCGAAGCGCAGGGCCTCGCCCTTGCGCTGCGGGACGGACACAGCAATCAGTTCATCGGCGAAGCGACCGGCTTGCTGCGCGGCCGCTACGCGCTGCTGGCTGCGCAGTGCGAACAGGTCCTGATCGGCGCGGGAGATGTCGAACTCGAAGGCCACGTTCTCTGCCGTCTCGGGCATGGTGTCGACGCCGTAGCGCGCCTTCATCTCCGGATTGACGAACCGCCACCCCATGGTGGTGTCCTCGATGCACTGGGTGCGGCCAAAGGCTTCGCCCGCCTTGCCCATCACGTACGGCGCGCGCGACATGCTTTCCACGCCGCCGGCAATCATCAGCGCCGCCTCGCCACTGCGGATCGCGCGCGCGGCCACGCCGATGGCGTCGAGACTGGACCCGCACAGCCGGTTGACCGTGCTGCCGGGCACCGTCTCGGGCAGCCCCGCCAAGAGCGCGGCCATGCGAGCCACGTTGCGGTTGTCCTCGCCGGCCTGGTTGGCACAGCCGTACACCACGTCGTCCAACGCAGACCAGTCCACGTCGGGGTTGCGTTGCATCAGCGCCTGGATCGGCAACGCGGCGAGATCGTCGGCGCGGATGCTCGACAATGCGCCGCCGTAGCGTCCAAAGGGCGTTCGCAGCGCGTCACAGATGTAGGCGTTGTGCATGGCGTGTCTCAATGGCCGTCCGGCGCCCACACCAGGGGCACCGTCGTCAGGCGCTGGAGTTCATCGAAGGAGAGCCCGTCCACACATTCGCGCACGAGCAAGCCCTGTGCGGTGATGTCGATCACCGCCAGGTCGGTGTAGACGCGATTCACGCAGCGCACGCCGGTCAGCGGGTAGCTGCAGTGCGCCACGAACTTGCACTCGCCGGCCTTGGTGAGGTGTTCCATCATCACGAAGACCTGCTTGGCCCCGATCGCCAGGTCCATAGCCCCGCCCACCGCGGGAATCGCATCGGGCGCCCCGGTGTGCCAGTTGGCCAGGTCGCCGTGCTCGGACACCTGGAACGCACCCAACACACAGATGTCCAGATGGCCGCCGCGCATCATGGCGAAGGAGTCGCCATGATGAAAAAAGCAACCGCCGGTGAGCAGGGTGACGGGCTCCTTGCCCGCGTTGATCAGCTCGGGATCCTCCTCGCCCGGCGCCGGCGCCGGCCCCATGCCCAGCAGGCCGTTCTCGCTGTGCAGGAAGATCTCGCGATCGGCGGCGAGGTGGTTGGCCACCCGCGTCGGCAGCCCGATGCCCAGGTTGACGTAAGCGCCTTCGGGGATGTCGCGTGCCACGCGCGCCGCCATCTGTTCGCGGGTCAGCCGGATCATGCGACGGGCTCCTGCGCGGCCTGGACCACGCGCTGCACGAAGATGCCCGGCGTCACGATGGCCTCCGGGTCCAGTTCGCCCAGCGACACGACCTGCGCGACTTGCGCGATCGTGACCTGCGCCGCCATCGCCATGATCGGCCCGAAGTTGCGCGCGGCCTTGCGGTACACCAAGTTGCCCCAGCGATCGCCGCGATGCGCCTTGATCAGCGCGAAGTCGGCCTTGAGCGGAAGCTCCAGCACGTAATGCCGGCCATCGATCTCGCGGGTTTCCTTGCCCTGCGCCAGCCGCGTCCCGTACCCGGTCGGAGTGAAGATGCCGCCCAGGCCCATGCCGGCGGCCTGGATCCGCGCCGCGAGGTTCCCCTGTGGTACGAGTTCGAGCTCGATCTGGCCGGCCCGATAGAGCGCATCGAACACCTGCGAATCGGCCTGGCGCGGAAACGAGCACACGATCTTGCGAACCCGGCGCGCCTTCAGCAGGGCCGCCAGACCGGTTTCGCCGTTGCCGGCATTGTTGTTGACGATGACCAGATCGCGTGCGCCGTGCTCAATCAGCGCATCAATCAGCTCCGCGGGTTGGCCTGCGGTGCCGAAGCCGCCAATCATCACCGTAGCGCCGTCGGGGATGTCCGCCACCGCCTGGGCGATGGAGGCAATGGTCTTGTCGATCATGGCCCCTCCAATGAGGTATTCGGCCGCGGCTCCTGGTCGGTCAGATGCACCGCGTCGCCGACGACGCGCACGGGCACCGGCGTCAACGTGGCACCCGCGCAAGGCCCCTCGATGCAGTGGCCGTCCTCGAAACGGAACAACGCGCTGTGGTGCGCACACATCAGCACCTGGCCTTTGTAGGTGTTGATGTGACCGGCGCGGTGGTCCATGCGCAGCGAGAAGTGCGGGCAGCGGTTGAGATAGCCCCACACCCGCACGCCGCGTCGCACCAGCACCACCGGCGTATCGCCGCTGGCCAGCGGTGCGTCGACGACGCACGCACCGCCATCGGCGATCGTGTCCAGCGCGCACAGCAGGTGCTGCGTCGACATCGTCATGCCGGCACGTCCGGATTGCCCAGGCCCCACTGCCACGGCCGGATGTCGACACGCTCGAACAGGTCGGCGCGCGCATACGGGTCGTCCTGCACGAAGCGCTCGACCGCTCCGCGCGTGTCAGCTTCCACCACCAGCAGCGTGCCGCACATGCCCACCTCGTCCAGCAACGGCCCGCCCAGGCACACGGTCACCCGATGCGGTTCAGGCGCACGCAGGTACGCGCGGTGGCCAGCACGCAACGCCAGGCGTTGCTCGCGCATGCCGGGCCGGTCGAAGGCGATGACCGCGAAGTGGCGAGTCGTGGCGTTCATGCGAGCACCGTCAGGCCAGGCGGTCGCCGTGCCAGGCGGCGGTGAGCAACGCCTCGATGGAGGTCGGATCAAACGGCCGGGGGTTGTAGTACGGATTGGCGCAGGCCAGTTCCGCGGCCTCCCGGATGCCGCTGTGCGGCATGCCGATCGCGGCCAGCGAAGTCGGCAGGTGCAGCCGGTAGTTCAGAGCCTGCAGTCGCGGCCCGGCTTCGGACGCATGCTCGCCGCCCAGGGCGCTGGCTACGGCATTGAGGGCATGCGGTGCCACGGTGTGGTTGTAGTGCGCCGAGTACGGCAGCAGCACGGCGTGCATGGCCGCGTGCGGCAGGTTGAACGTCCCGCCCAGCGTGTGGCACAGCTTGTGGTGCAGGGCCATGCCCACCGAGCCCAGGCAGGTGCCGGCCAACCAGGCGCCATACAGCGCATCGCTGCGCGCCGCCCGGTCCTTCGGATCGTCGACGATCGCGGGCAGCGAACGCGCCAGTGCGCGGATCGCATCCACTGCCATCAGCCCCACGATCGGATTGCCGTCTTGCGCGTAAAGCGCCTCCACCGCGTGCGCCATCGCGTTCATGCCGGAACTGGCCGACAGCGCCGTCGGCAGGGTCAGGGTGAACGTGGGGTCGTAAAGCACCGTGCGCGGCAATACGCGCGGATCGCGGCCAGTCTTCTTCAACCGGCTTTCGGTGATGCCGTAGACCGGCGTCATCTCCGAGCCGGCGTAGGTGGTGGGAATGGCCAGAATGGGCAGACCGGACTCCATCGCGATCGCCTTGCCCAAGCCGATCGTCGAGCCGCCACCGACCGCAATGCAACCGTCGGCCCCCCGCCGCGCGGACTCGATACGCGCGTGACGCGCCACCTCGATCGGCACGTGCATCACGGCCTCGGCGAGCACGCCGGCGGCGCGCTCGCCGATCAGGGCGGCGACCTGCTCACCCAACGCCTTCTGCTCCGGCGTGGTCAGGATCAGCGCGCGCGCCATGCCCAGCCGGTCGAGCTCCTCAGGCAAGCGCTGCAGGCTGTCCCAGCCAAACACCACACGCGACGGCAGGCCCTGGTAGACGAAATGGTCCATGCGGTAAGCCCTCAGCGCCGGTAGTACGGCGGAACCGTAGCGTCCACGTTCACCCAGACCGAGCGCGCCTCGGTGTAGTCGTGGATCGCTTCAAACCCCATCTCGCGGCCGTACCCCGAGCGGCCGATCCCGCCAAACGGGCTGGCCGGGTTAACCCGCTTGTAGCAGTTGATCCAGCACATGCCAGCATTGATGGCGGAGGCCATGCGGTGCGCGCGCGACAGATCGCGCGTCCACAGTCCGCTGCCCAGGCCGTACTCGGTGCCGTTGGCGATCGCCAATGCCTGCTCGTCGTCGCTGAAGCGAAGCACAGTCACGAACGGACCGAAGACCTCTTCCTGCGCCACGCGATCGGTGGGTTGGGCCGCCACCACCGTCGGCTCCAGGTAGTACCCGTCGGGGAACGCGGCGGGGCGCTGACCGCCGGCAAGGAGGCGACCGCCTTCGTTGTGCGCGATCTGCACGTACTGCAGCACGCGCTGATGGTGCTCGGCCGAGGTCAGCGGCCCCATCTCGGTCTGCGGATCCAGCGGGTTGCCGATGCGAATGGAACGGGCCAGCGCAATGAAACGTTCGAGGAACTCGTCGGCGATGCGCTCGTGCAGCAGCAGGCGCGAGCCGGCGATGCAGGCCTGTCCCTGGTTGTGGAAGATCGCCCAGGCCGCCCCGTTGATCGCCGCCTCCAAGGGCGCGTCCTCGAAGACGATGTTGGCGCCCTTGCCCCCCAGCTCCAGCTGGACGCGCTTGAGGTTGCCTTGCGAGGCCGCGACGATGCGTCGGCCGGTCGCGGTCGAGCCGGTGAAGCAGATCTTGCCCACGCCGGGATGCTCGGCCAGGCGCTGGCCGGCGCTGACCCCGTAACCGGGCACCATGTTCACCACGCCTTCCGGAAAGCCCACTTCGGCCATCAGCTCGGCGATGCGCAACGAGGACAGCGGCGTGATCTCCGACGGCTTGAGCACGACGGTGTTGCCGGCGGCCAGCGCCGGGCCCATCTTCCAGCTGGTGAACATCAGCGGGAAATTCCACGGCACGATCTGGCCGACCACACCAATGGGCGCGCGGCGCACGTAGTTCAGGAATCCGCTTTCCACCGGAATCACCGAACCTTCGATCTTGTCGGCCATGCCACCGAAGTAGCGGAAGCACGCGGCGGTGCGCGGCACGTCGATCCCGCGCGAGTCGCGGATGGGATGGCCCGTGTCGAGCGACTCCAGCTCGGCCAGCTCCTGCGTGCACTCGTCGATGCGGTCGGCCAGCTTGAGCAGCAGGCGGCCACGCTCGGCCGCATCCCGCTTCGACCAGGCCGGAAAGGCGCGCGTCGCCGCTTCGACCGCCCGGTCGACATCGGCCGCCTCGGCGGCGGCCACGCGCGTGATGAGCGAGCCGTCGTGCGGGTTCAGCACGTCGATGGTTCGGCCGCTCAGGGCGTCGACGAAGCGGCCATCGATGAAGAGTCGGTTTTGCACGGAAAACTCCTGCCGGTACGGCGCGCCGGGCGCACCGCAGTGGCGTGATGGATGGTGGAGACGGTCTCCGGCCGTCAGCCGGACTCGCGCATCGTCAGAACACGACGGGCCACGGCGGGATCTCGCCGCTCTCGTGCATGCGCACCAGGTCGCCGTTGCCGTTCTCCCACACCAGCAGCATCGACCGCTTGGTGGAATAGCCCTGGTGCCGAATATCGGCAGGCATCGCGGCAATGTCGCCGGCCTTCATGATCACGCGCGCCCGCGGCTCGCCGCTGTCCTTGTCGGCGATGTCCCACGCGATCTCGTCGGAGATCTGCAGGAACCATTCGACGCGGTCGTTGCCGTGGAAGATCGGCAGGATGTACTCCTCGGTGGTGGGGCAGAACAGGCTCTGCTTGCACACCGAGGTGACGGACGGATTCCAGGTGACGTCCGACCGCGAGAGGTACTTGAACAGGTTGAAGGCGTGCAGCTCGTTCTCGAAGCCCGGCTCCGGGACCACGCGCGGCTCGTCCTGCACCACGTCGGCAAAGGCGCGGTTGATGGGCAGGTCATCGCGCAGCGGCGAGTCGCCCGGGATGCCCGGCATGCGGATGGTGCTGATGCGGGTGCGCTCGATCGCCTCGACGTTGTCGCCATTCTTGCACCCAAAGGCGCTGCCCGTTTCTTCCGGCGCGGCGAATGGGTCGAAGGCTTGGTTGGTCCAATCGTGCAGGATGGCCTTGAAGGTGGCCATGATCAGCGGTGTTTCGAAGTTCTCGGTGTAGTTGACGCCGGCGTCGCGCAGCGTCCCGTTGAAGGTGCCGGCGTACAGGTCGACAGTGCCGTAGTGATTGCGCGTGCCCAGCACGTGGTCGAAGTTGACCCAGCCGTAGAAGAAGCCCCAGGCCACATCGCGCATCAGGGCGCGCAGGAATGCGTCGATGGACATGGCGTGGGTGCGCGTCTCGCCCTTGGCCGGCCACTGAATCCAGGCGAAGTACTCATCGCGCGAGAACTGGAAGCTGCCGAGGGTAAAGGTCTTGTAGCCAGTCCGGCCGTGGGCCGGACTGGTGATGACGTCGTTGGCGGCGAAGGACGCCATCGTCTTTTCTGCGGTCATGGCCATGGGTGGGCTCCTGTCGGTCGGGCGGGTTACTGCAGGCAGATGTCCTTCCACTTCTGGACGGACAACGGACCCAGCACGGTCTGCAACACCAGTGCGCAGGGACGATCCGCGGTGAAGCGGTACGCCGCGCCGGTTGGCAGCAGGCACTGGTGCCCCTTGCCCAGCAGGATGTGGCCCATGGGACGGCCGGCGGGCTCCGGGCCGGCCAGCACAGTGCCCTCCCCCGTGGCCGGCTGGTCGAGCTTGAGGAAATCCACGCGCACCTCACCGTCCATGGAGATGACGAATTCGTCGTGCGCACACGTGAACCAGGCCGAACGTCCGTCGGCCCGTAGGGCCTCGATCACGTACTCCATGTTCTTGCCGACGACCACCTTCTCGTAGGGCGCGGAGGACGCGGCGACTTCGAAGACATTCGAGAACACGTAGTGGCGCGCTTCGCCACTGACGATTTCGATGCGGCCCTTCTCGTATTGATCGATCGAACCGAAGACGGTCTTGACTGGAACGGAACCCATCGACATCTCCTGGAGCGTGCGTGGAAGCGACACTTGCAGCCTAGGTTCCATCGCGGTGCAGCAACAACGACCGCTCGACAAAACCACTGTTCGTCAATCGCGAACGATGATCGCCCCGACTACGCGCGGATCCAGCCCAGCTCGATCAGCGGCACGTCCCACGGAACTTCCGCCGCGGCGAAGTGAACGCTCAGGAAATCGATCAAGGCGCGCACCTTCAATGACTGACGCTGCGTGACCGGATACACGGCCGACAACGCGAACGAGGACAACTGGTAACGCGTCAACACCGGCACCAGCTCGCCCGACAGCAAATGCTTGGACGCAACCAGCGTGGGCAGGCATACGATGCCGCCGTCGCTCAGCGCAAAGTCGCGCAGCAGGTGCACCGAGGTGGACCGCACGTGACCGGCAATGGACAGCTCGATGGCCTCGCCTTCGCCGGTGAACACCCACCGATTGCGCGAGGGGTAGCCGGCGTAAAGCGCCTGCGTGTGTTGCGCCAACTCGTACGGTGTCGTGGGCGCCGCATGCCTCGCCAGGTAACCGGGCGAGGCACAGAACAGGCGCCGCACCTTGAAGAGCGGTTTCTCGATCAGCGTGTCGGCCAACGGCGGGAATATCTGGAACGCGACGTCGAAGCCCTCCTCAATCGGATCCAACACGCGATCGGTCACCACGATGTCCAACTGAATCGCGGGATGACTGTGGTGAAACTGCGCCAGCAATGCACCGAAGTGATCGAGGGCGAAGCCGGGCAGCATCTGGATACGCAGCTTGCCGGCCGGCGCGGCACTGGCCTGACGCATCTGGTCGGTAAGCGCATTGAAACCGGCGACGGTCTCCGCGCACTCCTTATAGAAGGCCTCACCGAGGTCGGATAGCCTGACGTGGCGCGAGCTTCGATGAAACAATGGGGCGCCGACGAACTGCTCCAGCTGCTTGATGCGCTGCGACACCACCGAGTTGGTAATGCCCAGCTGGTGCGCGGCCTGGCCGAAACTCTGCGCCTGCGCCACACGCACAAAGGTCTCAACACATAAGAAACGGTCCATGGCGATTCACCGATGTGAACGAAGCGCACCAGCACCGGTTGCCTACCGCAAAGAAATTGCTCGAACACCCGCACTGCGGCTGACTCGGACTTCGCGCAACCGTTGGGCACGGTTTTGACTTTACGAACGCTCTCCCTGCCGAATTTGATTCGGCGCAAGTTCGTTCGCGCATCCTGTTCGACAATGACCGTTCGTTTATCTGGTGCGCCGCAAACCTCAACCCATTGTCGAGGTGCGGCGTCGAGTGGCGGTTCATGAATCCTCGCTATCCAAAGGACGCCACGCCGTCCAGCACGCCAGAACGGGTCGAGCACGCGTCGCGCGAGCCGCGGCCGCTGCGCAAAGCCGGCTGCTTGCGTCAGGGCGATCACGGTGCCAAGGTTCGCGAGCTTCAGCAGACGCTGAACTTCCTGGGCTACCGGGACCTCTACGGCCGAATGCTGGTGGTCGATGGCGACTTTGGCGTCAGCACGCACGCGGCCTTACGCGCCTTCCAGTACCTGCACTGCCGGCGCACCGACGGCGTGGTCGATCACGACGTCCGGACGGCGCTGAAGCGGGCGGAGGACTGGGCGCAGTTGGGACCGCCGCGAGCGCAGGATTGCCTCAGACTCGGCGACCGGGGTCCCGACGTTCGCCTGCTCCAGATCCTGCTGATCGCGCGCGGCTATGGCAGCACGTCCGATGGCCCCTTTCCGGTGGACGGATACTTCGGCGTGCGCACCGCCGTGGCGCTGCAGATCTTTCAGCGGGACCGGGGCCGGGCGCCCACCGGCAAGGCGGACATGGCGACATTGCTGGAACTGCAGCAAGCCTCCATGGCCCCGCACGCGGCCAACACGCCGCCGCATGACCTCTGATCGTGTCTGCAAGCAGGTGGTGGCGCGATCGCTGCGCCGCGGACGCAAGCCCGACGGCACGTACCCACAGCGATGAACGCCAAGGCGGCCTACAAATTCACAGGCGTCTTTCTCTGGACGCTGGCCACCGTGATCGCGCTCCAGTTCCTCTGCTTTCCAGGCCATGGCGATCCGGCACACCGCGTCACGCTGACGCTCACCGTGCCCCTGTTGAGCGGGATGACGCTGCACTCGTTTCTCTGGGGACGCCAGGCGGGGCACATCGTTCGGTTCTGCTTCATTGTCATCTTCTTGCTGTTTTCTTCGCTGGTCTACCTTCGCCACGTGGGTCGCGTGCCAGAGGACAGCACTGACTGGTACGCGGCATGCATGATGGCGCTTCCACTGGCGGCCTGGTCGTGTCGCGCACGTTGCGCAACTTCAGGGGATTTGAAATCACCGACGAGGCCACGAACTACTTCGACAAGTACTTCGGCCGGTGAACGTTCGGACCGTCGGCCTGCGGTAGACTCCGGCGCATGCAGCGCCTGGCGCTTGCGATACGCAAGGACGGGGGAGACTCGTCGGCGTCCAAGCCGTCTTCTTCACCGGCACGGCCGGTGCGCCGTGGTCGCCAGGCATCGTCGCCACCGGCTCAGGACAGAGCCGGCCAATGTGTCGCCAGCGCCACCCGAGCACGAGCCGATTTGAGCATGTGGCCACTCTTTCGCGGCCATCCCAAGCTGTGGCGACCGGCGCGCGGGGGATCGCGACGCGAGCATACGAAGACGGTCAGGACGCGGTCCGATTCGACCTGCCTGGCCGGCCCATCGACACCCGGGCGCCCTCGATGACGTCGCGGGACACCAACCCGGGCGCGGCCACGCCAAAGACTCGATCATCGAAATCTTCATACATGCCCAGGAGCCGCAGCAGGACCGTGCGGTCGGGGCGGTCGAGACCCGCCAGCAGACGGCGCTCGAAGGCCAGGGCCACCCGTGCCGCTTCCTCGTGGATCTGGTGGCCGGCCTCGGACAGGCGCAGGACAGACCGGCGGCGATCGTGATCGTCGGCTTCGCGATGGAGCCGCCCTGCCGCCAGGAGGCGCGCCACCGCACGACTCACCGCCACCTTGTCGAGTCCGGTGCGGTGGACGACATCGCTCGCCGACAGGCCCGGCTCGCAGCCGAGCACGGACATGACGCGCCATTCGACCACACTCAGATGGAATCGCCGGGCGTAGACGCGCGCAATCGCGTCGATCATCCGATTGCTCAGCATGGCCAAGCGGAATGGCACGAGTTTTCTGATGGCACCTGCCGCCATAAGCATTCGCCGTGGGTGTACTGACGAGGCCAGCGTCATCCGATAGTAGTTTCCGCGCTCCTGAAAAGTCAGGTCGATGTTGCGAATGCCATGTTCGCGATTCGCACACCACGGCACGTCGGGCATCTTGCGACGGTCATCAACGCATCGCGAAAAGCTCCTGATGGAAGTGTCGATCCACGGGAAATCCGTGGGCGGCCAGGTCGCGCCTTAATGCCTCGCCAAAACCGGCGGGGCCGCAGAACCAGATGCTGGCTTCGCTCCAGCCCGGCACGGTGCTGCGGATGCGTTCGCCCGTCAGCAGGCCGTCGCGCGCATCCACGAGCACGTGCAGCGTCACGTTCGCGGCCTTCGCATCCGCATCCAGCTTGTCGAGTGCGTCGGTGTCCACCTGCGTCGTGCAGTGGAACAGGTCGATCGGGGCACCGGCTGGCGTTGCGGCATCCCGCTGCACGTGCGCCAGGTGCTTCATGCGCGCAATGAACGGTGTGATCCCGATGCCACCTCCGATCCAGATCTGCGGCCGGTCGCCGTCGTCAAACGTGAAGCATCCATAGGGTCCCTCGATCTGCACGGTCTGGCCAACGCGCAACTGCTCTTTCAACGTACGCGTGTGATCGCCCAGCTCCTTCACCACAAAGGTGATCCGGGAGGACTCCGGGTGCCAGGCCGACGCGATGGTGTAGGGGTGCGCCCCTTCGGACGTGTTGGAGGTGGCGAACGCAAACTGTCCCGGCCGGTGCCCGGACCACCCCTGCACCTGGGTTTCGATTTCCAGCGCATTCACGCCATCGAATACCCGCAGCGCGGTGATCGTGCCCGGAACCTTGCGGTCGTCGCCGATCCCCCGACACAGCGCCACCAGGGCGGCCCAGCTGCCGGCCGCCAACAGCACCGCCGTCACCCATCCGATCGGCGCGCTCCAGTAGCTGAACTTCAGCAGCACCAGTGTGTGGAACACCAGCACCAGATACGCGATCGCAATGAGGCGGTGGGTCTTGAAGAACAGACGATACGGAAACTTCTTGATCAGGGCCAACGCGATCAGGATCACGGCGCCGTAGAACGCCCACTCACCGAGACTTTCGGCCAGTCCGCGTTGGCTCGACAGCCAGACGGCGACCGGATTGTCCAAAGGCGCGCGTGCGCTGCGTGCGGGCCGTTCGAGCCAGCCCCAACCCACGGCCCACTTGGGGCCTTTCGCCCACAGCCAGTGAACGGTGCCAATGACGAGCGCGGCGATGCCGAGCCATTTATGCAGGCGATACATCTTGTCCAGGCCGCCGAACCAGGGCTCAGGTCGCCGCGGGCGCAACGCGAGCACCATCCCCAGACTCATGCAGCCGATGGCGAGCACGCCCGTCAACTGCATCACGTAACGTCGCACGCCGAAGAACGTCGTCGACTGAAAGACGGTGGGTTCGGCCACCAGCCATAGCAGGATCAGGAACAACAGCGTTCCGACGAACGCGCGCTTGATGTTTTGCATGGGACCTCCAACCGATCCTGT
Organism: Lysobacter sp.; assembly: GCF_035655815.1. NCBI lineage: Bacteria > Pseudomonadati > Pseudomonadota > Gammaproteobacteria > Lysobacterales > Lysobacteraceae > Lysobacter > Lysobacter sp. The sequence continues at coordinate 9,587 of NZ_DASRTS010000032.1, read as the reverse complement.
GATCGAACGCATGTACGCGATCACCGTTGACACCGTGACTTCGCTCTCCGTTTGCGCGGGACCGAATGCATCGATCTACTCGTCAGAACGCTTCCGGATGTGTCGCGCTCACGTTCCCTGCAATACTTCGCAAGCCGCGATGGCAGATACGCCGCGTGGCCACGGAGGGCGCCTCGGCCAGCCATTGCCGGCACACGCTGCGCGCCCATTCGGGCTGATCCTTCGACGCGTCGTTCAACCAGTTCGCGACGGAGTCCTGCACGTAAATGGACGGGTCGTCGCGAAGGGCGGACAGGATCGGCATCGCCCGCTGTGGCTGTTGCTTGAGGGCGGCGATATGGGCGCACCAGACGCCGCGTGGACGCAACGCCTCTGACGCAAAGCGACGCACGCGCTCGGACGGTGAGTCGGTCCACGGCAGGAGATGTTCGATCGCCGCATCCAGGTCGTCGACTAGATGCGCGCGAATCCCCATCCAGGCCCACTCCCGCACGCCAAAGTGTGCGTCGTCCACCAGTGGCTGCACGGCTTCCAATCGGGCCGGCAGATTTAGGCCCTCCAAAGCACCAATGGCGAAGCATGCCCAGCCACGCACGGTGTCGGACCGATGCGCCCGGCACCGATCGACACACGCTGGTCCAAGTTCACGGAGCAGCAACGCGCCCATTCCCGTCATGCGTTTGAGAATGCCTTGTCGGGTCAACGTATCAACCTTGGCCGTGGCGGCGGCCGAGAGCTCCGGAAAGACGGTACGCACCAACCGGGCCTGGTCCACGGCCAACGCTTCAGCGAGCGTGGCGCTTTCGATCTCGCCGCGTGCCAAGGCCTCCATCACGCTCTGAGGGATGTCGGCAGCGCGGGTTGCACCTTTGCGCGGTGCGGGGGCGTTTGTTTGTTGACCTTTCATCTCTCCTCACAATCGACTCGCAAGGCATGCCGCTTTGCGGCAGTAGCCGCAGTTGTGGGTTACGTGCGTGCAGTCGTACCGGACCGATGGACTGCGCGACCGCATGGGAGCAGATGTCCGCCAACCAACTCCCAAGTCGCGTCGACGACGTCATCGGGGACCACGGCGTGCGTGATCAGCAGCAGACTGCGCCCGGCAAAAACGGTGGGGAGGCTGCGGAAGAATGCCTGCTCGGCCGAGGGATCCAGCCCCTCGGTCGGCTCGTCCAGCGCGATAAGCGACGCATCACTCAACAGCACGCGCGCCAGGCACAGACGTCGCGCCTGACCGGCCGACAACGTGCGCCCACCCTCCCCGAGCCACTGGTCCAACGCGGCCGGCAGCGCTCGCACGTCCGCCTCCAGCCCGGCCTGCCGCAGGGCATTCCACAGGGCTGCATCGTCCGCATTCGGACGGCCGATCTGCAGGTTGTCGCGCACGGTTCCGCGGAAGACCGGCGAGTCCTGTGGCAGGAGCGCGACGCGGCGATGCCACTGTGCGAGTGACGCCTCGCGCAGGTCCACGCCGCCCCAGCGGATCTCGCCGGCCTGGGGGTCGCGCAGGCGCAACAGCAGCGCCAGCAGCGTCGATTTGCCAGTACCGCTGACACCGCTCACGACCATCCGTTCGCCCGGTGCGATGCGCAGGTTGACGCTTTCCAGCACCGGCAGCGCCGGATCGTAACGAAAACGCACGTCGTCAAACTCCAGCATGCCCTGCTCGTCGAGCAGCCAAGGGCGCGGTGGGTCGACGATCTGCGGCTGGGTGTCTTCGATCTCGCGCACCCGCTGCGCCGCCGCGGTCGCCGCACCCAGCCGGGACGCGCCGCGCAGCACAGGTGCCATCACCTCGAACACGCCCGCAACCGCGAGGGTGCAGCCGACCAGCAGTGCGCCCCCCAGCTGTCCTTCGTGCATCACGACCGCCCCCGTTGCGGCCACGATCAACATCGCGCCCCCTACCCCGAGCACCACCCACACCTGCCCCCACGCGAGCGTTTGGGACTCCGACAACGCCGCCGCGCGCAGGCGATCGCTGCTGTCCGCCAACTCGGCTTCGGCGCGTGCTTCCGCGCCGAGCGCCAGCAGATCCGCATGCCCGTCCACCGCCTGCAGTACCTGCTGCCGCACCATCGCGGCATGCCATTGGCGCTCCACGCCGCTGCGTCGCACGCGCCGCGCAGACCATGCCGGCACCCCCAGCAGCAGGACCAGCCACAGGAGGCCCACCGCGACGGAGGCCAGCGGCACGTACACGGTCAGCACCGCCACCACGATCACGCCGATCACGGCTCCGACCATCAGCGGCAACAGACCGAGCAGAAAGGTCGAGTCCAGTGCGTCGATGTCACCGGTCAGGCGCGCGATCAGATCGCCGTCGCGCCAACGCGCTACTTGCCCGGCATCGAGTCGTAAGAGGTTCGCGAATACCCGGATCCGCAGATCATTCAGCAGCCGCAACGTCGCCGCATGCCCCGTCAGGCGCTCGCCATAGCGCGAGAGGATGCGAACGAAGGCCAGTGCGCGCACCGTGGCCGAGGGCACGAACAGGTTGAACGTTGCCAGCGCGCCCGACACCAGCGCGGTGGCGGTCAGAAACCAGCCGGACACCCCCAGCAGGCCCACGGCGGCGGCCGCGGTCAGCAACGCGAGCACCGCCGCCGGCAGCAACGCCCTTCGGCGTTGGAGCAGCATCGGCCACATCCAGGCGATTAGGTGCCTCATGGGTGCACCTCGCCGTGGGAATCGATGGTCCAGCACCGCGGCGCAATCGCGGCCACGACCGGATCGTGGGTGGCCACGACGATCGTTCGCCCGCGCGCAAATGTCACCAGTTGCGCCAGCACCTGATCGCGACTGGCGTCGTCCAGGTGGGCGGTGGGTTCATCCAGCAGAAGCACCGGCGCGCTCGACAGGAACATGCGCGCCAACGCCAGCCGCTGCGCCTGGCCGCCGGAAAGACCGAGCCCGCGTTGTCCGAGCGGCGTCGACAGCCCGTGCGGGAGCCGGGTCAGCAGCTCCGCGAGTCCTGCGGCGGCCATGGCCTGCTGCAACGCCGAATCGTCCGCCTCGGCACGCGCCAGGCGCAGGTTGTCGGCCAGACTGCCGGGCGACAACCACGGTCGCTGCGGCACCAGCAGCACCTGCTGCCGCAACATTGCGCCGGGCCACTGCGATACCGGCATCCCGGCGAAGCACAAGGTGCCCTCGTAGGGGCGCAGGCCAGCCAGCGTCTCCAGTAGCGTGGATTTGCCGCTGCCGCTGGGTCCCTGCAGTGCGATCCAGTCGCCCGGCGCGATGCGCGTGGATGGCGTCAGCCGGATGGCGTCCCGACCCGGCACCGGCATGTGCAACGCGGCGAGCTCGAAGCCGGGCGGGTGCGATCCGATTACGTCCGCCCCTGGGTCGATCGGCGCAGAATCCATCTCCGGCAGCCCATCGAATAGCCGCGCGATCTCCCCCACCGCCGCCCGCGCGTTGGCGCGGTCGTGGTAGTGCGCGGCGAGCTGACGCCACGGCCAATACACTTCCGGCGCCATCAGCAGGCAGAACAACGCCGTCTCCAACGTCAACGCATCGGGGCGCGAGCCCAGCAGCCCGAGGAACGTCAGCCCGAAGTAGACCGCCAGGCCCGCCACGCCGAGCGCGGCAAAGAACTCCAGCACCGCGGAGGAGAGAAAGGCGATTCTGAGCACCGCCATCGTGCGCTGGCGCACCTCATCGCCGGCACGTGCCACGCGGCCGGCCTCGGCCTGGGCGCGTCCGTGCAGCTTCAACGTGGTCAGCCCGCGCACCCGATCGGCGAAGAGCCCCGACAGCCGTGTTAACGCGGTCGCATGTGCGCGGCCGGCCGCCTCCGCTCCCCATCCCACCAGCGCCATGAACAACGGAATGGCCGGCACCGTCAGCACCAGCACCAGCGCGGCGATCCAGTCGAAGCCGAACAGCACCGCGCAGTACAGCAACGGCAAGACAGCAGCCGACACCAGCGCCGGCAGGTAACGCGCGAGGTACCCGTCGAGTGCCTCCACACGCGCCGTCAGCGCATCGGCCAGTTCACCAGAGGATCGGCCCCGACTCCACAGCACCCCGGCCGACAGCAGGCGCCGGAACAATGCGACCCGCACCCCTTTCTTGGCCGATTCGGCGGCCTGATGCGCGGTGTGTTCGGCGGTCCAGCCCAACGCCGCGCGCAGCACCAGCAATCCGGCGGCCATGGCGATCCACGGCAGTGCGAACGACAGGGATTGCCGGTCGATCGCGGTCATGTGCAGCGCCCGTGCCAAGGCCCACGCCTGGGGCAGCAGCAGGACGCCTCCCACCACCGGCAAGGTGGTGGCGACGACGAGCGGACGTCGGACCTGGCGCGCCAGCGCCCGCATCCACGCCACCTGCGCCGGCGGCAATCGCGCCTGCGCCCAGGTGCCCTCGTCGGCCTGTCCGGTCATCCCGTCCGATCGCGGTCGTGCTCGCGCAACTCAAACCACATCGCGTTGAGAATGGCGAACGCGCAGGCCAGACCCAGTCCCAGAACCCACGAAAAGTACCACATGGCGTTGTTCTCCTCGGAGGTGCGCAGCGTCTAGTAAGCGTTGGGCAAACGCGAGATCGATTCGGGCGTGACCGGCCCGCGCATCACGCGATACACCCACCCGGTGTACGCCACCACAATGGGCAGGAAGACCACCGTGGCCAGCAACATCACCCACAGCGTGAAGTGACTCGACGAGGCGTCCCACACGGTCAGTCCCGAAGCCGGTTGCAGCGAGGACGGCATCAGGAACGGGAACAGCGCGAAGCCGACGGTAAGAATGACGCCGCAGATCGTCAGGGCGGTCGCCAGAAACGCCGGCATCTTCGCCCCACGCCAGAGCAGGACCGCGGCCAGGGCCGAGGACACGACGCCCAGGATCGGGGCTGCCCACATCCACGGCCAGCGTGCGAAGTTGTGCATCCACGCACCGCGGATTACCTCGACAGTCTTGTGTGCGGGATCGCTGGCGCGGCCCGGATCGATCGCGCTGGTGACCACGTGGCCGTCCAGTCCGTACGCCACCCACAGTCCGCCGATCACGAACAGGGCCGTGGTGATCAGCGCGAGCAGCGCGCCGACCCGGTGCGCGCGTACCGCCACGTCCCCGCCTGCACGCCAGGCCAGGAACGCCGCGCCGTGCGCCAGCAACATGGTGACGCTGAGCACACCGGCCAAGAGCGCGAACGGCGTGAACAGCTGGAACAGGTGGCCCTCGTAGACGGGTCGCAACGTCGTCGGCTCGGCTCCGAACGGCAGGCCGAGCAACAAATTGCCCATCGCCACACCGAAGACCAGGCTGGCGACCACGCCGGAACCGCACAACAGTCCGTCCCACGCGCTGCGCCAACGCGCGTCGGTCAGCTTGCTGCGGTACTTGAAGCCAACCGGACGCAGGATCAGCGCGACCAGCAGCAGCAGCATCGCCAGATACAGGCCGGAGAAGGAGGCCGCGTACAACAACGGCCAAGCCGCGAAGATCGCGCCGCCCCCGGTGATTAGCCACACCTGGTTGCCCTCCCACACCGGGCCCACCAGATTCAGGGCGACACGCCGCTCCTCGTCGGTCTTGGCCACTGCCGGCAGCAGCGCGGCCACCCCGAGATCAAAGCCGTCCAAGACCGCAAATCCGATGAGCAAGGCGCCGAGCAGCAGCCACCACAACACGCGCAGCGTGCCGTAATCCAGGGGAATCAATGACAGATCCATGAGCGTTCTCCCGTCAATGGCCCGCGAGTGCGGACGCCGGTTCCTGCGCCGGCACGACACCCGGCGCCTCCGATCCGATCGGCAAGTCGGCCGCTTGCGGGCCGGTGCGTATGGCACGGAACAACAGGCGGAAGCCGACGATGGCCAGCGCCGTGTAGAGCCCGAAGAACACCAGCAGGCTGATCACTAGATCCAGTACCGACAGCCCGGACACGGCGTAGAAGGTCGGCAGCACCCCTTCAATGACCCACGGCTGACGCCCGTACTCGGCAATGAACCAGCCGCATTGGATGGCCACCCACGGCAGCACCGCACTGGCCACCGCGACCTTGAGGAAGCGACGACTGTGTTCGATTCGTGCCGTCGTCACCAGCCAGAACGCCACGGCGAAGAAACCGATGAAATAGAAGCCCAGCGCAACCATCGCGCGGAACGTCCAGAACAGCGGCGTCACGTTCGGCACCGTGTCGAGTGCCGCGGCCTGAATCTCCTCATTCGTTGCATTCGGTATGTCGTCTCGGTACTTCTTCAGCAGCAGCCCGTATCCGAGGTCCTGCCAGGTGTCCGCGAGCACCTCGCGTGCCTGCGTGTTCTCCGGCTCGGCGCGTACTTGCTCCAGCGCCGCATACGCAAGCATTCCGTTGGTCACACGCTGTTCGGCCGAGGTCACCAGATCGTTGATGCCCGGCATGGGCGTCGTAATCGAACGCGTGCCGATCAGACCCAGCGCCCAGGGAACGTGCATGGCGAACTCGTTCCTGCGCTCTGCCTGGTTCGGCCACGCCACGACATTAAAACTGGCCGGTGCCGGCTCGGTTTCCCACATCGACTCGATCGCCGCCAGCTTCATCTTCTGGTGCTCGGTGCCCAGATAGCCGCTCTCATCGCCCAGCACGACGACCGACAGTGCGGCGGCGAGGCCGAAACTTGCGGCCACGGCCATCGAGCGTTTGGCCAGATCCAGGTGTCGGCCGCGCAGCAGGTACCACGCACTGATCGCGGCCACGAACATTGCGCCAGCGACGTAGCCGGCGGCCACCGTATGCACGAACTTGGCTTGGGCGACGGGATTGAAGACCACCGCAACGAAGTCGGTCATTTCCATGCGCATGGTGTCGGGATTGAACGCCGCACCTACCGGGTTCTGCATCCAACCATTGGCGATCAGGATCCACAGCGCGGAGAAGTTCGTGCCCAGCGCCACCAGCCAGGTCACGATCAGGTGCGTGACCTTGCCCATCCGGTCCCAACCGAAGAAGAACAGACCGACGAACGTGGCTTCCAGGAAGAACGCCATCAGGCCTTCGATCGCAAGGGGCGCACCGAAGATGTCGCCGACGTAGTGGCTGTAGTAGGACCAGTTCATGCCGAACTGGAACTCCATGACTATGCCGGTACCGACGCCGAGCGCGAAGTTGATGCCAAACAGCACGCCCCAGAACATGGTCATGCGCCGCCAGATCTCGCGTCCCGTCATCACGTATACGCTCTCCATGATCGCCAGCAGCACCGACAACCCCAGCGTCAACGGCACGAAGATGAAGTGATACATCGCAGTCAGTGCGAACTGCAGTCTCGACAACGTCACTACGTCGAATTCAGGAACCATGACACCCTCCGATCACGAGGCGTAACGACCACAAACCGCTTGAGGCGGATGACCTGCGTCGGGCGGTCCGTATGCCAGGTATTGGCCACGGGCACGGCACCGCCGCGTACCGATTTCAGCTACTCGCTTCCATCATTCCAAAGATCGACCGTGTAGCAAGAGGACAAAACGCCCCATCCACGAACGTCTGCTGGTGCCTGCCAACAACGCGCTTCTGCATTCCACGTCACGCGCACCACTCGACGGGCTCGACCGATCAACGGCAGGACTGCTCGGCGACGTCGCATATACCTCATGCCGCGATTGCGCTTAAACATCATGGCGCGCCCCCCCAACCCGGTCGGCAGACTTGATGCGATGCCCCGATGCATGTTGCGACGAAGTGGTGGATGAATCACCGTGCCCCTCGACCTGCATCGCTCGGACGAGTGCCGCTGCTTGGCGATCAATCTGGGCCTGCTCGTCCGCGAGCGCCCATTCCAATTGCTCCTGTTGATTGCGGCGCCAGCCCCACAGTGCCAGCCAGGCAAACCCCACTGCGTAAAGGCAGCTGAAGATCAGACCGATTCCGTGCTCCCATCCACCGGCTGCCTGCCACTTGCGCAGCTCTGCCACAGCCACAAGGACGAAGGTCATCACCACGAGCCAGATAAAGTTCTGGGATCGCGCACCGCAATAGCGCAGCAGCCAGTACTGCGCCACATAAAGCAAGGGCAACAGCAACACGTTAGCCCCGATCTGCACCGCGGGCCGGATTGAGACCGGCGCCGTGCCCCCGAGCCAGGAGACGGCGATCAGCGGCGCGAGCAACAGCGCGAGATACAGCACCGCCCGACCAAGAAGTCGTATCCACAGCGGATACAACGTCAACGTGATGCGCTGGTTCGGATTCACCATGAGCACGCGCCTCCACGCCAACTCTCTGAATGAAACGACGGCCTCATCTGTCCTACCCTTGCGCGAGCCGCGGCTGTGCCAGTGCGGTTTTCAGATGCACGAAGTACTTGGGATCCTCCCGCGTAAACAGTTCAAACCCCGCGTGCCGATAGGCCTGTACGAGCTCCTCACCTGCCTTCACCAGCTCACCCAGTTCGTAGTGGCACTGGCCCAGCCGCAGATGCACGAACGGGTACCCGATCGTTCCGTGACATCGCAGAGCCTTGGCGAAGACGGCGGCTGCGCACTCGTACTCCCGCGCAAGAAAGTTGACCTCACCCACCGCCACCAGCAGCCATGCCGCCGGTTCCCATCCGCCGGGGGGCGTTGGCAGCTGCTCCAGCGCCTGGACGTACGCGTCCAGGTCCTCACGGTGCGAGGCCATCGCCTCGCCGAGGTCTGCAGCCCAGTCGTGTGCCCCGCCATTGGCGATCTCTTGCGCATTCATCACTCGGCCCTGTCGCCGGAAGAGAAGCGTTTCGATTGGCGATTCATCTCGGTGCCTCCTGTTGCGTGAACCTGCCATCTGAGGAGCTCGCAGCCATCTGTCCGAGAAGAAGGTGCGAGGCGGAGGAGGGGGAGGGTTGGGAGACCTCCTCCGCCGTCCGATTGCTGCCTCGGACAGCAATCGCACTAGGTGGCAACGTCACTCCCGTACGCGCTGCCGCCCATCGCATTGGGTCGCCTCGCTCGCAGAGCTAGTGCGTGCGTCGCGTATTCCCACCAAAGGTGTTGGCACCGGCGCCTCCCTGCGATGCGCGGACTCCGCTACCGGGGAGCTCCTGCTCTCCAGGGCAAGCACCGACAGCACCGCGTCGAGGGACGCGTCCAGCGCCTCATCGCGGAAGCGACGCCCGGGCTTGACGCTCACGACGGTGTACTGATCGACGACTCGCGCCAACAACCGGATCATGCGGGTGGCGTCGGTGACCAGCGCTCGTTCCAGCGACCGCTCAATGACCTTTCGCATTTTTCTTTCAAGTGCCTTGGGCATTAGACGCACCCGGGATAGGTCAACCTCTGACGCTTGAACACGCGCTGAGATACGGTGGCGGAACGAAGAGTGGTCGATGCGGCACATCGCTCCGCACGCTAGTTCTGGTCAAGTCGGAGGACGGGCGCCGCCGTGAGGCGGCGCCCGTGGCTGCCTAGAACTTCACCCGCAGACTCAGCTCGGCACCCTGGTCTTCGGTGCTCGGTTCCAACGCGCCGCGGTAGCCCACGCTGATGCTCGTCCTCGGGCTTAGTTGATAGGCTGCGCCGGCCTCGATCAGGGCGACGTTGCGCTCCAATGGCGCACCGGTCACCGCGAACGCGTTGCTGCCGCCGGCAAAGGCCATCGTCGACGCGGGGTCC